>NZ_CP007287.1:1500000-1755151 GCF_000737865.1 Bifidobacterium coryneforme | reverse complement strand
CTCCAACTCCTCTCATACGTCCAGGCCGTTCCCGATGCATCGCGTGTGCTCAGTGGCGTCCTTACGGATAGACAGTAGACCATTGTTACACCCTTGTAAGGAGGTTATCCACAGGCTCGCGTGTTGTTCCATGGTCGAATGTGAATAACAGTGATGTAATTTGTGGATAAGTCCGATGCTTGATTCCCCTCTGTTTACGGGGATTTCACCAGCCTGGAGGGCACGAATCCAAAAGCTGATGGCCGGGAAAAGTCGTCTCAGGTTTTCTTCCATTTCGACCTTCGCCTGAACGTGACTCAAGAGGTTCCTCGAGGAAGGGGCAAATGTGGCGAACTCGGGACCATTTTGTTTTGACTCGGTCCCGCCTGATGTGTACCGTAGTATAGCTTGACTCATGACGAGCCGTACTCGAGTATGACTACAACCAGGAGCGATTAATCATGAAGAGGACATTCCAGCCCAACAACCGCCGTCGCCACATGAAGCACGGATTCCGCGCCCGCATGCGTACCCGCTCGGGCCGCGCCCTGATCAACCGTCGTCGGGCCAAGGGTCGCAAGTCCCTCTCTGCCTGAGTCGGACTCGACCTCCCGCAGACGGTGGAACGGCTGAAAAGCCACCGCGATTTCACCACGGTGCTCAGACGGCGTAGGCGAGTCAGCAGTCATGATCTGGTCATCCATTATCTGATACCTGATTCTGTGGCGGTTACCTCACCTCCTGCTCGGGGCGATCAAGCAGCCTGTGACGAGCTGGTTCAAGACCGTCGTCGCATGGGTCTTGCCGTATCCAAAAGCGTGGGCAATGCCGTAACCAGAAACAAGGTAAAGCGGCGGTTCCGCCAACTGGCCCGCGCCAAGGAGGGTCTCCTCCCATCTTGCTGTGACCTGGTCATCCGAGCAAAGCCCGGTGCGGCCGATGTGCCTTTCCAGGACTTGGATCAGCAGATGGACCGTCTTTTCCGTGATCTGACCTTGAGGGTTGGTGGAGGTCGGTCGGCTCCCAGGGGTGCGGGAAGAGCTGGCCACTTGACGAATGAAACCGGAGAGGCAGGTGTGGCGTGACGCTGTCTCCGACCGGTGTGCTTGAGGGTGCCATCCGCTGGTACCAGAGACACCTGTCACCGCTGTCACCGCCACGTTGCCTGTACTACCCGACCTGTTCCCAGTACGCCCTGACCGCAGTCGGGCGTTTCGGCGCCCTGAGGGGGGCCCTCCTGGCCCTTCTGCGTCTTTTGCGGTGTACCCCCTTCAACAGCGGGGGCATCGATGATGTGCCACAACGGTATTCACCCTTCTATCGATTCTCATGGTCCAAGGCCCATGAAGAACCAAGACTGACGCCTATGGTCTCGGACAAGGAGACGGCCTGACAATGTTCCAGAACACGCAAACCTTTACTTTCGATACGGGCATATACGGCTTCTTCTATAAGATTCTGTACCCCATTGAGTGGCTGATGACCTACATCATGTACTTCTGCCACGAGTTCCTGACCCTTATCGGTCTGCCCGACGGGCCGGGGCTGGCCTGGGCCCTGTCTGTGGTTCTCCTGGTGATCGTGGTCAATATCTGCGTCCTGCCGCTCTTCATCAAGCAGCTCAGATCCATGCAGCGTATGCAGGCCATCCAGCCCAAATTGATGAAGATCCAGAACAAGTACAAGAACAAGAATGATCCGGCCAGCCGTGAAGCCATGAGTCGCGAGACCATGAAGCTGTACCAGGACCACCACGTCAATCCTGCAGGATCCTGCCTTCCCATGCTGGTCCAGGGACCGGTATTCATGACCATGTTCTATGTGCTCTCGGCCGTCCCCTTCATTGCCCGGGGGGTACGCAAGCCACTGGGCGCCTTCAATGTCGATGTGGCCAAGGAGTTCGAGGACACCACCTTCTTCGGCCTGAAGATATCCGACAACTTCACGTCGGCCCAGGGAGCCGGCCGCATCGTCATCGTCGTTTTCATCATTCTGATGTGTCTGGCCATGTTCTACTCGCAGTTCCACAACGTCCGTAAGAACATGCCGCGCTCTGCCATGCAGGGCCAGCAGTACAAGATGCAGCAGATGATGGCCTTTATCTTCCCGGTCATGTACATCTTCTCCGGCATCTATTTCCCCTTCGCCGTGCTGATCTACTGGTTGACCAATAACCTCTGGAATCTGGGACGGACCCTCTTCCAGGTGCGGCACATGCCCACTCCCGGGTCTCCTGCAGCTGAGGAGAAGGAGGAGCGCGATCACCGTCGGGAGAACGCCCGCCGTAGTCATCAGGGCCTGCCATCTCTGGAAGAGGAAGAGCTGATTGAGGCCAAGAAGGCCGAGGAGGAAGCCCGTAAGAACAAGGGTGTATCCCACCAGCGCACTCAGCCCCGCCGCAAGCGTAAAGGTCATTGATTCGAAGTGGTGAATCACCAGATGAATGGTGGTTTGCAATCGTCCCGACCGTGTATCCTCGGTATTGGACACTCGTTCTATGGCGATTGAAGAAGTGGCCCGACCAGTCATCGGACGAATGTAAACGCGTGTAAGGAGATTATGAATGTCTCAGGAGCAGGAAAAGACGATCGACCAGCTCAATGAGGAAGCGGATATTGCCGCCGACTATTTGGAAGGTCTCTTGGATATCGCCGATTACGAGGGTGATATCGAGATGGGAGTTCGGAACCATCGCCCGACTGTGCAGATTGTGGCTGACGATGACGAAGATATCAAGCATCTGATTGGGCATGATGGCGAAGTTGTGGATGCCCTCCAACAGCTGACGCGTCTTGCAGTGCAGCAGAAGACGGGGGAGCGGTCGCATCTGATTGTCGACGTGGATGGTTTCCTGCAGAAGAAGAGGTCGCTCCTGCGTGAGCGGGCCCTCGATGCCATCGATGAGGTCCGTGAAACCGGTGAGCAGGTTGATATGCCGCCGATGAACTCCTTTGAGCGCAAAATCGTTCACGACATGGTTCGTGAGGAGGGGCTCAAGTCCCGGTCTCATGGCGAGGAGCCACACCGTTACGTTTCCGTATACATCAAGGCTGCAGGTCATCAGGACGACGACAAGCCCGTCCCTGAGACATTCGATACCCCTGACCAGGTCGATGAGGTTGATGGGGATTTCGACTCCAAAGAGTAGGGCTTGCATGACCAGGGACGCTGGTGCGTGAGCGCCCCTGGTTCTCTCCTGCATTGATATTGGGATTGTTGTGAGATGCCTGCTTGTTGGAGCAGGTCTATGAGGTTGGGAAGAATACAGCATGATTAACGATGCAGGGAATGGAGCCTCTGCGGGCATGGATCTGCCCCAGACCGATGTTCTGGAAGGGAATCAGGTCCTGGCTCAGGTGTTGGGTGATGCTCTGGCCCCTCTGAAGGTCTTCCATGAGAAGCTAGCCCGTGAGGGTGTAGAGCGCGGAATCATAGGTCCGCGCGATCAGGGAATCATCTGGGAACGTCATATCCTCAACTCTGCGGCCATTGTTCCTTTTGTTAAGGAGGCCTTGGCTGAAGGAATCGGACCAAGAATCGCGGATGTTGGTTCAGGTGGAGGATTCCCCGGGATTGTGCTCGCCGCCTGCATGCCCAGTTGCGATGTGACCCTCATTGAGCCTATGGAGCGTCGGGTTCTCTGGCTTGGTGAAGTCATTGACGAGATGAACCTGGAGAACGTGACTGTGATTCGGAAACGTGCCGAGGAGGTCATGCCTTCTTCCAAGAAGGTGGATAAGTCAGGTCGCCGGAAAGTGCGTCGTGTAGAGGATCATCCCCGTCATCAGAACTCGGGCATGGGCGGCTCTAATCGTCGGGGCTCCGAAGGAGGAGCGAATGAGTCCGAGATTGTCGGAGATTCTTCTCAAGCGCCATATGATATGGTGACCTGCCGCGCTGTTGCACCCATGACCAAACTGACTGGCTGGACCCTGCCCCTGCTTCATGCGGGCGGCCGGCTTATAGCTCTGAAGGGTAGGTCGGCAGAGGCTGAAATAGACAAGGCCGCCAAAGAGATAAAGAAGAATCGTGGGATGAACCCCCGGGTCTGTGAAGCACCTGTTGGTCCGGGTCTTGAAGAAACCCATGTGGTTCTCGTCGATAAGGTGTGAGTGAGTAGAGTTCCTGGAAATTACAAGCGTGTAGTTTGTGGAGCCGGATCGCTTGGAATTCCTTGCTGGTGAGCTCTTAGCCGTAGATCAGTTCTATAGATTAGTCTTGGCGTAACTGCTCTAATGGGACTGCTTCGATGTTTCACGTGAAACAATCCCGCTACAGACGTTCAATCTGCATTGCGTTGCTGCAGTAATTGGCTGCCCCCATTTTGATTTACGATCGGTGGAGTGAGCGGTACATACCTAATATGCACTGGAGGTAAGCTGCATCATATATGACTCGGACCTGCTGTTCTCCGAACAACAGTGTGGCTACAGAGCAGCTGAAGTGTGATTACTGCTCCCGACACTGTCCTCGTGATAAGACTTCAAGTAATAACGTGTACGAGATAGTTGGCCAGAGCCCTACCTTCTGAAGGAACTGTCTTGCAGAGTCTTATGGACTACTAGACTGCTTGTAGACTGCATAACACTCGATTACTGATTAGCTTCCCCGGCCATTTGTTTCACGTGAAACATGCGGTTCCTTGCTTGGGCTTTGGTGACCTCTGGTGTCTCTTCGAGAAAGAGTGAACCGACCTCTTGGAGTGGTTGTTAAGGATGGCTGAGCTCTGATATTTGGCTTTCGGTATACCGGCAGAGCGAAGATGAGTTTCTCGATTCAGTTTATAAACCCGTTAGATTCCGTTAGTGGGACTAGGGCAAATGAGGTCAGGCGCACTCTGCTGCATAAGACAAGTCTGTCTTCGGTGAACACCGTTTTACTGGGGGAAGCGAGTTTCACCATCGTACAGCGCTCTTCAGTGCACTGATAACCGTAATGCGGGGGCTGGAGCAGTTAGGCTGTCGATGTTTCACATGAAACAGTCTCATTAGAAAGGTAGGAGATGGAGGACGTAACGTTGACCACTGTTCACTTAGAAACAAGTCAATCAAGGTAGGAACGAACAGCAGACTTGGTTGGATAGACGGTGTTCGTGATCTCACCCGCTATCTGAAACATGCTGAGGCGACGTGGTAGCGGAGTTCCTATAAACGAACCTGCTTTTAAGGTGGTTTGTTTATGCCCAACTAAAGTGCTAATTTTATTTGGCCATGCTAAAGACTGAGGAGCGCTCGACTATTTGAAGTCTCAGCCGTCGAGTGAGCGAAGTTGCCAAAAACATGTTTCACGTGAAACGTACTCTTCAGAGATATGCAAGGAAATCGGTTTCGGGGTGCTGTACAAGATTTGTGAGCTGCAGAACCTCAGAGAGCTTAGTGTTAGAAGAAGACCGAATATGCTCACTGGCGCAATGGGTGAAAAGAGGAGAGCAAAACTCAAGAGCAGTTATGCACAATTTGGGGAACCTTTGAAACTTATCCACAACCGATGAAACGGATCTCAAGAAGAGTGATTTGCGGTCTAAAGAACCACCTTATTTCAACGGATTTGATTCGACAGTCAGAAATAAGTGATACATCAAGAGGGCGGAAACCTGTCCACACTTATCCACAGTTATACACAACGACTGTGCACAACTGTGGACAATACACATGTCCATGAGGAACGGGAAAATTGTGTGAAGTATAAGGAGGAACGATTGGTGTCTGAATCGAAAAAGAGGGAACCGGGTTCTCAAGTGACCTCGGATACCGGGCAGCGGAGCGAACCCGGATCTGAGGGTATTGAAACCGCCTCCGATATTCTTACAAAGATCTTCTCCGACGGGTCGGGCTCCTCCGCGGGAGCCGAGATGGCCGATCTCAATGCCAGGTATCAGGCACTGCAGAAGGTCACTGTCCCACAACCTCCTCAGACGCGGTTTATAGCTGTGGCCAATCAGAAGGGGGGAGTGGGGAAAACAACCACGACCGTCAATCTGGCTGCGGCCTTTGCTTCATTAGGGTCCCAGGTCCTGGTTATAGATATGGACCCTCAGGGGAACGCCTCCACGGCACTCGGGGTACCTCACGAAAGCGGCGTCCCCTCCACCTATGACGTGTTGGAGGGCCGATACGGCATCGAAGAGGTCAAGGTTGCATCACCCGGTTTCGAGACTCTTGAGGTTGTGCCTTCCTCCATTGACTTGAGCGGTGCCGAACTTGAGGTGGCGGAATTGCCCGAGCGCAATCACCTTCTTAAGAACGCATTGGCGAAGTTCCTCAAGGGGAGTAAGAAGCACTACGACTACATCTTTATTGACTGCCCTCCGAGCCTCGGACTTCTGGTTTTAAACGCGATGTGCTCGGTGAACGAGGTGCTGATTCCAGTACAGGCTGAGTACTACGCCTTGGAGGGGTTGCAGCAGCTCTTGCACACCATAGGTCTGGTTCAGCAGTCATACAATCCGTATCTGGTCATCTCGACCATGCTCCTTACCATGTATGACAAGCGGACCCTGCTCAGCAAGGAGGTCTTCGACGAGGTGCGTGAGCACTATCCCGAGATTGTGCTGAACACCACCATTCCCAGGTCAGTCAAGATTTCTGAGGCTCCGAGTTTCCAGCAGAGTGTCATCACATATGATCCGCGGGGAGCAGGAGCAATTTCGTACGAAGAAGCTGCTTTGGAAATAGCGTCGAGATCAGAGCAGGTTTTGGAGCGCATCACCAAGAGGAAGCAAGGGGAGTGAAGAGCATGGCAAGCCGGTCACGTTTAGGTAAGGGCCTGGGGGCCTTATTCCCCGCACTTCCTGGTGAGGACTCTTCGGATCAGGCCACTGGTTCGGAGGATTCAGCAGCTCAGGAGGCCAGTAAGGCAAAATCGGCTCCTGCGCATTCCGGTACCCGAAAGCGGGTCGGCGCCAAACCAACGACAGCGGATTCTGCTGCCTCGGCCTCTGCCGGAACCAAGTCTTCGAGTAGCGGGTTGTCAAGTACAAAGTCAAGCACCGCAAAGGCTTCGGCGGGATCAGGCACAAAGAAATCTAGTCGCAAATCCGCTGCCTCTACAACCAAGACGGACGGCAAGTCCGGCAGTAAAGGCAAAATTACTCGCACTTCCCAGGCACAGGGCAAAACAAGTGCAAAGAAGGCCAAGAGCAGCACCTCGGGGGCGGGGGACTCTGCTGGTGCAGAAGGCGCACAGACCAGGCAGGAGTCTCCAACTGGTACCGCAAAGCCGAAGAGTGTTTCACGTAGAACCTCTGCGTCCGGCGGACGGAAGAGCATCTCCAAGATGCCGGATTTGGACAGTCTGAAACATCCAAGCGATCTGTTCTTTGGCTCGACAGTGACCGGTGTTTCACGTGAAACATATCGGGAAATGTCGTCTGCATCCGAGGCAGGGGATGAAAGCCAGAAGAGCCTCGCGCATTCGGCAACCCGTCCTGCACAGGAAAAAGCCGTTGAGTCCGGCAAAGCTGTTCGGGATGCCGTATCCGACCATGACCTGAAGCCGGTCCAAGGCGGATATCTCATGGAGTTGAGGACTGACGAAATCGGCCCCAATGCCCAGCAGCCCAGGCATATCTTCGATGAAGACGAGTTGTTGGAGCTCTCCCGCTCTATACAAGAGGTCGGTGTCCTGCAGCCTATTGTTGTCAGGAAGATTGCCAAGGGTGGCAGTCAAGAACCCTATAAGGCCTCAGCTTCCGAAAAGTCGGTGGATCAGCCCGTCGAGAAGAAGACAGGGGCGCTTGCTGGCAAGACCGCCGGGTCGGAAAACCAGGGTCCTACCTATGAAATCATCATGGGAGAGCGGCGGTGGAGGGCCACCCAGCTGGCTGGTCTGGAAACCATCCCGGCTATTGTCAAAACCACCGCTGATGACGCCATGCTCAGGGATGCCTTGCTGGAGAACCTTCACCGGGTTGCCCTGAACCCGCTGGAAGAGGCGGCGGCCTATCAGCAGATGATTGATGAATTTGGTCTGACCCAGGAAGGGCTGTCAAAGTCGGTCTCCAAGTCGAGGCCGCAGATAACCAACACCCTGCGACTTCTGAAGTTGCCGCCCAGCGTTCAGAAAAAGGTCAGCTCCGGAGTTCTTTCGGCCGGGCACGCTCGAGCCCTGCTGACGTTGCCCACTGAAGATGATATGAATGCGTTGGCCAATAAGATCATCGCGGAGGGTCTATCTGTGCGTTCCACCGAGGAGTTGGTGGCGCTGAAAACCGGCCAGGTCAAGCAGAAGGCCAGGAAGTCCCGGCCGGATATTTGGAGCGACAGCCCGGTTAGACAGAACCTGGAAAGCAGATTCGATACCAAGGTTGCCATCAAGGGAACGAAGAAGCATGGAAGGATCGAGATCGTCTTCTCTTCCCCTGAAGACATGGATCGCATCCTCACCATGCTGCTTGATGGTGGGCAGAACGGCATGGGCCCATCCGACAAGGCAGACGGTTGGGTCTGACGGGGCGAACGGAGATGCTGGATAGCCGGCTGGCTGCCGCACCCCTTAAGGCAGACAGAAGGTAGGGAACAAAGAATGAGCTGGGGCTCTGACCGGTTGGGTCAGAGCCCCAGCTTCGTATCAATGATGGCAAAGGTGCCTGCAACGAAGACATGAGGGTAACGGTAATTTACCTGTGCAGGCTGGTCGGCTCCACGGTCCTGACGCGAGGGCGCCGAAAAGGAGTGTGCCTGGTGCTTCCGATCTGCTGCAGAGGGCGAAAGTCAGAACATGCCCAAAAAGGCACCTGGGAGGGCCGCTATCAGCCTTCCAGGGTATTGAGGTACTCCTGAGCGTCTAGAGCTGCACGGCAGCCCATGCCGGCCGCAGAGACGGCCTGACGGTATACCTTATCTGTCGCGTCGCCTGCAGCGAAGATGCCTGGGGTGGATGTTCGGGTGGAGGCCCCCTCGACCAGGATGTACCCGTCCTCGTCCAGATCGACCTGCCCCTTCAGGAAACCGGTCTGGGGAACAAAGCCGATTGCCACGAAGACGCCGTTGGCCGGGACCGTGGTCGTCCGTCCGGTGGTGGTGTCGCGGATGTCGACTGAGGTGACCCCGCTTTCATCCCCATTCACCTTGGTGACGACGGAATCAAGGACAAAGTCAATCTTCTTGTTCGCCTGGGCCCGATCAACCATGATCTTTGAGGCACGGAAGCCCTGACGACGGTGAATGAGCTGCACCGAAGAACCGAATCGGGTCAGGAAGTCCGCGTCACCCATGGCGGAATCGCCGCCCCCGATGACCACGATGGGCTTGTCCTTGAAGAAGAACCCATCACAGGTGGCGCAGTAGGAGACGCCCCTCCCCGAGAACTCGCGTTCTCCGGGAACCTCCAATTTGCGATATTGGGAACCGGTGGTGACCACCACGGCTCTGGCGAAGTACTCCTCGCCGCCGTCCGTAGTGATGCGCTTGATATCGCCGGAGAAGTCAACGGAAGTGACATCGTCATACTCGATTTGGGCACCGAAGTGCTCGGCCTGATCGCGCATCTGATCCATCAGGTCCGGTCCCATGATTCCCTTGGGGAAGCCCGGGTAGTTCTCAACCTCGGTAGTGTTCATGAGCTGCCCGCCAGGTGTCAAGGCGCCTGCGATAACCAGGGGGGCATATCCGGCTCTACCCAGGTAAATTGCTGCTGTGTAGCCGGCGGGGCCGGATCCGATAACTATGGCATCATGAACGGTTCGGGTCATGATGCCACTCTATCTTTGAAGCCTGACCGGGTGGCAAGCGGAGGGCGTAACAGGTCCGTCTTCTCTGGCGGGTAGGGGCCGGTCGAGCCGGGAAGGGGATATGGTTGCTGTATGGAGAAAACAGTCATCGTGGCCATCATTACCAATCTTGGTACCTTGATTGTGCTCTTCTGGTTCCTGGGCAGGGTTCAAAAGCTCCTGCGTGAACACCCCTCGCAGGACCAGGGCGACGAAAGCAAGGTCGATGACGGCTGGCACAGCTGGCGCTTCTGGTTGCGGTCCGACGACAGTGAGACCGACCAATCGGCCCAACCCGTTGAGGGTGATGACCGGGCAGAGACCAGCTCTGAGCCAGGAAAATCGGGGGAGGATGGTCCTTCTCTGCGTCAGAAGAGCCTTGGGACATGTCAGGAAGGCCCCGAGGCTCGGCGAGGATAGGTCTCAGTCGGCGCGATTCTGGTCGAGAACGGACTGCACCAGGGCTGTGTAAAGGTCCGGAAGCTCATAGCCGGCGGCCACGGCGGACTGGGGCAGAAGAGAAGTGTCGGTCATTCCGGGTGCGACATTGGCCTCAAGGAACTGGGGTCTTCCCATCTCATCAACGATGAAATCCGTGCGGGAGATGTCTCTCAGCCCGAGGACTCTATGGACAATCAGGGCGGCCTCCTTGACGGCGTGCATTGCCTTGGAATCCAACCGGGCAGGTACATAGAACTCTGTTGGCCCTGGAGTGGTTCTGGCCTCGTAATCATACGTGCCTGAAGGGGTCCAGACCTCTAGAGGAGGCAGAATCAGCGGGTGTCCGTTCAGCTCGAGGATGGACACCGACACCTCGGTTCCGGTGACGGCCTGTTCCACCAGGGCGACCTCTCCGTAGGCGAAGCAGTTGATCAGAGCCTGAGGGAGGTCCTTCCCCTCCTTGACGAGGGTGCATCCCATGGCGGACCCACCCTTGGTCGGCTTGATGAAAAGGGGAAGCCCCAAGGATTTCAGCAGGAGGTCGATAACAGGCTTGACTCCCAATTCCCTGAACATGGATTCCGGCAGGGTGACCGAATGCGGGGTGGCCAATCCGGCCATGCGGACCAGGTTCTTGGCGATGGGCTTGCTCCAGGCTGTACGCGAGGCCTTGGCCCGGGACCCTATGTACGGCAACCCCACCATTTCGAGTATGTCGCGGATGGATCCGTCCTCACCGTTGGCTCCGTGCAGCAGGGGCCAGACCAGGTCGGGGCGTTTCTTCTCATCAGTCAGGAGACCAAGCAGATCACCGTCCATATCCTGAGCACTGACCGTCCATCCGGCCTCTTCCAGGAACCCCTGGACCCGATGGCCTGAGCTCAGGGAGAAGTCGCGCTCATGGCTGAGTCCACCACAGATGACAAGTATGGACTTGTCATCGCGACGGGTTGCCTTCTGCACCAGAGACCCAACATCCTCCTTGGCGGCAGGGGCGATTCCGTTCACATGGAGGGAAGTATGCCCATGGCGGCCCAGTTTCCTGCCATGACGGGTCTCGCTGGCCCTTCCGGCTCCCTCTGCCGCGGCCTGGGACTGTTCTCTCCGGGCATCAACCTGCTCGGGTGCCTTGTTCTGCCTGGTCTCCATGTCAGCCCCTTTCCTTGCGGGTGCCTGTGCCGACCTCTGGTTCAAAAAGACGCACTGTGTCGAGTTCGTTGTCGATGACCGTCGAGAGCCTACGGATGCCTTCCCGGATTCGCTCGGGGGTGGGATAGCAGAAGGAGAGCCGCATGTGGTCGGCTCCCTGCCCGTCATCGTAGAAGGCCGTGCCGGAAACATAGGCCACCTTGGCTGTGATGGCCCTGGGCAACATGTCCTTGGCGTTGAGTCCGTCGGGAATCTTCAGCCAGATGTAGAAGCCGCCCTTGGGCTTGAGCCAGGAGCAGTAGGGCAGATACTCCTTCAGGGCCTCATCCATGGCATCGCAACGCTCCTTGTACATCCCCCGGTAGTCGTTGATCTGTGATTTCCAATCGAAGTTGTCGAGATAGGTGGTAATGGTCATCTGGCTCATGTTCGATGGGCAAAGAATGGCGGATTCGTTGGCCAGAACCAGCTTCTGCCGAATTCCTGGAGGAGCCACCATCCAGGCCACACGCATACCCGGGGCGATGATCTTGGAGAAGCTGCTCATGTAGACGATCCCCTCGGAGTCATAGGATCGCAAGGCCGGGTAGGTCTGGCCGTCGAAACCCAACAGTCCATAAGGGTTGTCCTCAACGATCAGCACGTGGTACTTCTTGGCGATTTCGATGACCTTCGGACGGCGCTCACGACTCATGGTGGCACCGGCCGGGTTGTGGAAGTTGGGAACCGTATAGAGCATCTTGACCTGTTTGCCGGCCTTGCGCTGCTCGATGATGGTCTGCTCCAGGACCTCCGGAATCAGACCGTCCCCATCCATGGCCACGTTGACCACGTCCACCTGGAAGGACTGGAAAACCCCCAGGGCACCCACGTAGTTCGGGGCCTCGGCCAGGATTACATCGCCCGGGTCGCACATGACGCGGGTAATCAGGTCGATGCCGGACTGGGACCCGTTGACGATGACCACATCATCAGGCTGAGCGTCCTTGATGCCCTCCAACTCCATGATCTGCAGAACGTCTTCGCGCAGATGGGGGTCACCCTGGGCTGACCCGTACTGCCAGGCCACCTGGCCCTGCTTGCGGAGCATGTCGGCCACCTGATCGGCCAGCTCATCGAAAGGCATCCGGCCCAGATAAGGCATCCCACCCGCCAGAGAGACCACTTCAGGGCGGTTTGCCACGGCGAAGAGGGCGCGAATCTCAGAGGCCCGCATCCCTTCGGCTCGCTTGGCATAGGAGCCGAACCAGGGATCGTTCCGGATGACCTTGGACGGGATATTGGGATTATCCGCCATGACTGCAGCCGCCTTCCTGGGTTTACCGCCGCGTCCGATCGGATGGCGCGACCGGCAAGGTTATATGTATCGAAACTGTATTACCAATCGAGGTAACGGGCCAGGAAAAGCCCAATCACTCACCAATTCAGTACACAGAGACGGCTGAGAAATGCAGGGTGTTTCCGGGCATTCCGTCCATGGGCACCCAGATGACCAGATCCTGGGTTTTGACCGGTGCCTTCAGGGTCACGTGGGTGGTTCCTGAAGGGTCGAAGCTGAAGTCCGCCAGAGGCTGGCCCTGGTTGGGCTGGGTGGCCGTGGAGTTGGCGAAGATCTGTGCATGCCCGCCGCTCTGGCGAACCTTGATATCCAGGCGGGATACCTCCTGGGGTTCAGTCAGGTGCATGTACCACCCGAAGCCCTGCTTGCCGGCTGGCTGGTTCAGGAAGGTCTCGTGTTCCACCTGATAGGGGGTGGTGTTTACGGACGCGCGGGGCGCAGGGACCTTACCGACCTTCCTGTCTGCTTTGCGGGCGGACTTTCCGGCATGGTGGTCGGCCTGTTTTCCATCCTTGTCGCTCGTTGCCGTCCTGGCCTGGTCACCGGTATCGCTTTGTTCCTCCGAGTCCTCATCGTCCGAGGATTGGCCAGGGAAGGGAACGTTCGACATGACCGGCCATCCGCCATCTTCGGTGGACTCGTGGGGGCGTCGTCCGATAACCGTGGACATGGCCCAGACCAAGGCCACCACAACAACCAGGACGGCCACGGTGATGACGACCGACCGGGTGGTGAAGTGCCCGAAGAGGCGGGTATCGGCCATGTCCCCGTCTTCAAGACCATTCTCCTGCTCGTCCTCCCCGTTGACTCCGTAGGTGAAGGGTGCAGGGGTGGAGTGGGCCTCAGGGGTGAAGCTGGGGGGCAGTGGCTCCATGGCGGTGGCATCGGGGCTGGAAACGGCCCTGGTTTCGGTCAGGGCAGCCCGGCCATCAAGGTTCTTATCCGAACCTGTTCCCAGCATCGAAACAGCCGAGGCCCTACGGGCACTGTCTGCTGTATCGCCGGCCTCCCGAGGCTGGAGGGCCTGTCCTGTTTGCTCGTCGGATTTCTCATCGGGCTTGTGGAAGTCCCACTCGGAGAAGCCTTGCTTGATTGAGGTTTCCGAGGTGGTGCCGGTGCCCAGGATGCCCCCATTATTCTGGTTGGGCGCAATAACCGGCATTCTGCCTGTCACGGCATTGGAATCCTCCAGGCTGCGGGGGGAGGCGGCGGTTCTCAGGCTGCTTACATCCATCGGGATGGTGGATTGGGTGCGGCCTGTGCCGGCATCTCTCCGTTGCCGTTCGTCGAAGAGGGAGAAGAGGTCGCTGCTGGTATCCTCCGGATTGATTATCTCAATCTCGCTACGACCGGGGAAGAGCAACTGGTTGGTGCCCCAATGCGGCTCATCCTGGCTCAGGATACGGGCCGCGGGTATATCGGAGACTGTCAGCTCCTGGGGGAGAGGGAGCACGTAGGCTGAATCGGTCCTGCGAAGGGAGACCGTCTCGACCGAGGCCCGCCCGTCCATATCAGGCCAGATAAGGTCGCTATCGGTCAGCTCCTCCGGCGGTACCCAGGGGCTGAGCAGGGCAGACAACTCGGCCAATGTGACCAGGGGGATGGGTCGCATACCCTTAACCCGGCTGAGGCCCAGACCGCGCTCGCAGACAATTCTGAACTCCTCGGGGGTATCTTCAGGCAGGGAACCGAGGCTGCGCTCGTCGTCTGCATGACCGGAGTGACCGGTCAGCATGTCGTAGAGGACGGTGGACAGTTCCCGGATCAGACGCTCCTCGTCGGTCAGTCCCTGCTCGTGCTTGGTCCTGGGGGGTGTGATCAGGGGGCCGATTGGGGCGTCCGCAAGGACGACCGAAGACCTGGAGAGTCTGATGGTCCTGGTGGATACGGTGTAGTCGGTCAGCCCGACTCTGCCCAGGATTCGCATTGCCTCGGTGGCCTCGCCCAGGATGGTCCGCATGGCCTTGTAGCTCAGGGTCTCGGCCGCCGGACCCTGCATATAGTCCTGCAGGGCCAAGCCGGCATCCGGAGCGGTGACGATCAGGGAGACCCCGTCCCGGGTATGAAGCTGATAGACCGGGGTGAAGTGTCTGTCCTTCCTCAGGGCCAGCCCCGAGGTTGTGGTGTTGATCAGGTCGGTGGAGGAGGAGTCGTTGACGATGAAGAGTTGGCAGTCCCTGTCCAGTACCTTGTCACGGGCCCGCCAGGCACTCATACCGGCAGCTCGGCGCAGGAGGGTGGTCAAGGTGTATCTGCCGAGAACGGTATCTCCGATATGCGGTTTCATGGCTTCAGGACTCTCGCGAAGGTTGGAGCGCTGCTCCCGAGGGGCGGCGCCACGGTTGACGGGTGGAGCACCCCCGGGATTGTTTGCCCGCAACACCGGAATCCTCTTTTGGGTGGTGCCTACAGGAACAATCCTAACGGGTTCCTTCTCATTTGACGGTTCCTTGGAGCCGCCTGTCGCGGTTTCTTCATCTGATGGGAAGGGCTGTTCTTCGAAGTTCTCCAGAGCGGCGTCGAGCCCGACCTCGGCGGAGTCGGGTGAGGAGGAGTGGACCACCCTCACCGACTTGTCGGCAAGGCGGGAGGGTTTCTCAGCCAGGTCGTCAAGACTCTGGACCGGGTGGGTGAGGGACCTGCCCAGCTTGGCGAGCAGAGAGTTCAGGAGCTGGGTGAACTCGGTGGTTCTCAGGGCTATGAGGACCACCGAATAGACGATGCCCACCACCAGGGTGATGATGACGCAGATCAGAACGGCCTGAATCCAACTCATGTGCCCCTGCCGCCCCTGGACCCAGGCTCCGACCATGTGGGTGACGGGAGTCTTGAGGAAGATGGCTGCACCCAGGGCCAGGAGGGCGGCCAGGAAGGCCTTGGCGTAGGTGGTCAGGATACGACGACCATCCAGGTACCCGTTGAAGGGCTTCCGCAGCATCCTTGCCAGGACCGGGAAGCTGAGGATGTTGCTCAGGGCCAGAGTCGCGCCCACCAGGGCCGCCCAATAGCGGGGAGGTGAGAAGCGAATGGACACAAGGACCAGGACGACCTGGATCAGGTTGGAGACAGCCGCGAAGATGAAGGGGTGGCGGCCATCCTCGAAGGCGTAGAAGGTGCGCTGGATGAGCAGGAAGGCACTCATGGCCACCAGCCCCAGAGAAAGGCCCAACAGGGGACCCGAGATGAGCACGGCCTCATGGATGCCGACCGAGGGGAGGAGGGCCCGGGTGATTGGTACGGGTATGGCCAGCATGACCGTACTGAAGAAGAACATCATCAGTCCGACGTTGCGCAGGGCCCGGCTGAGTTCCTCCCTGGCGTCATCAATCCGCCCATCCGACACCGACTTGGACAGGCGGGGGAAGATGGCCGTGCTGACGGAGACGGCTATCAGGGAGTAGGGCAGGATGAAGAGGGTGTAGGCGTTCTGATAGGACCCGTTGCCGGCTATGTCGAAGGGGTTTCCCTCCAGGGGGGCGCCGTTGGTGATTCGGGCATTGACCACGTTAGCCAGCTGGTCGATGACGACCACCCCCAGGCTCCAGGCCGCCACCGACCCCATGGAGCGCAGGCCCATACCCCGAAGACCCCATCGGGGCCGATACCGGAAGCCACACTTTACCAGGGGGAGGAAGAGGATCACGGCCTGGAAGGCCACCCCCAGGCTCCAGGCACCGGCGGTCAGCGCGACCTTGCCGTTGTCCCAGAAGGTGACCGGCTGCCTCTGCGCATTGCCGAAGAGTTTGATGAAGGCCATGAAGCCCAGGCAACTGATCAGATTGGCACCGACCGAGCTCCAGGCGTAGGCCGTGAAGCGGCCCTTGGCTGCCAGGATCTGCCCCAGGACCGTATAGAGGCCGTAGAAGAAGACCTGGGGCATGCACCAGAGGGTAAAGGAGTTCGCCAAGGCCCGCTGTGCCGGGTTCCACTTGGAGTTCAGATAAATCGAGGTCAGGGCCGGCGTCGCCAGCATCAGAATCAGGGTAAGCCCGGCCAGGAGGACCATGGAGACCGTAATCAGCTTGTTGAGACGGTCGGTGGCGTCCTTTTCCTTCAGTGTCCGGACGATTTGAGGTACCAGAACGGCGTTGAAAATGCCTCCGGAAATCAGTGTGAACATGACCTGGGGAATCATCGCCCCGGTCTGGTAGGCGTCGGCTGCGATACCGGTGGTCCCGATGGCCGCGGCCAGGAGGATGGTGCGAATCTGCCCGGTGACCCGGGAGGCCGCAGTACCTGAGGCCATGATGACTGAATTACGGCCCACAGAGCTCATTCGTCTGCATCCTTCTTGCGGTGGAACTGACGCCAGAGTCCGCACAGGCCCAGCAGAACGGCGATTACCACGATGATAAGGCCGCTCATGTCGCTCAAGCGGAGGTTGCTGGTGATATGTGCCTGCCTGGTCTGGCCAAAGGGTTTGCCGTCACGGTCGATCAGGGAGATATCGACATTCGCCTGACCCGCCGTGGCCACCCTGACCTTGAAGGTGACCTGGGCCTCGGAGCGGGCCGGGATGATGGTATCGGCCGTGCGGGAGGTGACGATCTCCATGGAGTCGGTCTTGGCGCTGACCCTGGCATAGACCGGATAGGGGTGGCTGTTGCTGATTGTCACCGGCATCGAGGCGGTTTCGCTCACGACGGTCAAAGACTCGCTGGGGGTGATGCTGATTCCGTCCAGGAGCTGGTTCGATATGGCCCGAGCCTGGTCGGCCAGGCCTGGTGCGGACCGGATACCAGCCATGGCATGCAAGGCCAGGCAATCGTGGGCCTTGGTGATCCGCTCCAACCAGTTGGCGGGGTCCTTGGACTGACGGGCGGTGGTATCCGCATCCTGTCGTGCCAGGGCCTGGCTGTCGGACTTGCCCGTCGTGGCGCTGGCGGTGGGGTGTGAGGAGGAGGGGTCGGCCAGGATGGCTTTCGAGAAGCGGGTGATGTCGTTGCGACTGTTCGTCAGCGAATCCAGGGTACCGGCGATGTCGGAGTCCAGCTTCTTGCTCGACTCGCGGTTCTCCTGAAGTCGGGAGGCACCGAGACTGTAGTCGTCGGCCTTGTCCAGGGTTTCCAAGGAGCCTAGGGATATCCAGGGGGCGTGTTCCAGCTCGGCCATGATCTGGTCAACCTGCTGGGAGTTCTGGCTGGTTTCGAAGCAGACCATCAGGTCGCGCTGATCGTAGGGCTGCTCCATCTGGTAAAAGGCGCTCTGAGCCATGAACCTGGCAACCTGTCCGGCCTGGGTCCGTTCTCCAGAGGCCTTAGTGGAGGTCGGATTCCCCTGGGCCAGATTGCTCAGTTCCCGCTGGGCCGTGAGGACCGTTACCTGTCCGGCCTGGGTGTCGACCGTGAACTTGCCGGTGTGGGCCGAGGCCCCTGCTCCAGCCTCGAACCCTCGGGGGGCTACGACATGGGTGTATCCGGCCTTGCGGGCTTCGGTGACGGATTCGACGGACCACTCCTGCCTTCCCTGCCAGGCGTAGGCATGGTCTGTTGCCACCTTGCCCTGATCCGGGTGGGTCCTGGCATAGAGGTCCGCTCCGGTCTTGGCGCTCCATGAATCCGGGGAGATGCCGGCCTTGAGGTATCGTCCGGCATCCTGCCCGGCATAGGTGCTGATGTCGAAGTCGGCGGGCTGGATGAGGCCGTTGATCTTCGGGTTTCCGTCGATGGCCGTCAGGTAGGTCGGGTCGGCCAGGACCTGCAGGGTGGGGTGCCGGTTCAGCAGTTGTCGCTGGGTTTCCTGGGTCTTGGTCGCCTGGCGGCTGAGGGTGATTACCTTGCCCTCGTTGGTTCGGGTGGAGGACTGGTCCTGTTGGTCCTGGGTCTTGGTCGCCGAGGGGGAGGGGGAAGATCCGTTGCCTCTGTCGGCCTCCTTTTTGGCGTCCTCAGCCACGGCCTCGTCGGTCTGGGTCATCAGGGCCTGCATGTTCTTGTCCTCCACCGTCCACTCCGAGGTGGTCAAGGGGAGGACCATGGTCATCGACATGGCGGGGGTTCCTGAGTTGGGCAGGCCATCCCAGGTCCTGGTGAGGAAGGTCCAGGTCTCTGCAAGAACTCGATTGTCCTTGCCGGTCAGTGAAAGGCGTACGGGCTTGGGACCCCAGGTCACCATTTTCCTGAGGCCCCCCGCGTCGGCAGGCACGGTAACGGTGACTTCGGCGCTTTGCCCGGGCTTGACGGAGTCCAGATCCCTGCTGTCCAGATTGTCTGGTGTTGGTATGCGTGTCTTCCCCTCGGACCAGGACTGCATGTCCGTGCGTGAGCTGAACGAGTAGAGGGCGTTGGTCCCGACCGTAAAGGTGGAGTCGCGCAGCTCCTGGCTCTCCAGGTTGGTCACGGTCGCCTTGAGGGTGTACCCGGACTTGTCGGTGACCACCGGGGTGGCTGATTTGAGGCTGATTTGGGCCTGATGCCCATGGTCGTCGCCAGGGACGGCCATGGCGGATGGCAGGAACATGCCCGGGGTCGCCCCCAGGATCAGGGCCAGGGTCAGGAGGAGTGTTCCCAGGACTGTGATCCAGGACGTTGCCCGCGCAGCCGATTCTTGACGGGCACGGGTTGACTGGGGGGTGCGCCGCCCAGGGCGCAGTGGGCTCTCGGTCATATCTGCTTCTTGTACTTCCTCGCGTACAGCCAGGCTATCTTCCGCTCATTGGGGTAACTCAGCACCGAGGCCAGATCCGAGAAGTCCACCCAGATGGCATCCTCAGCCTCGTGGTCCGGGTCGCCCTCAACACTTAGGGTTCCGCCGATCATCTGCAGGACGAAATGATGCACCAGCTTGTGGACCCGCTGGTTGGTTCCGGTGAACCAATAGTCTATCGTGGCGATCGAATCGGTCACCTGCCCCAGGATTCCCGTCTCTTCCTGGACCTCACGGACGGCCGTCTCCTCGGGCGTCTCCCCTTTTTCGATATGCCCCTTGGGTAGGCACCATTCCAGGTGTCCAGACCGAGAATGGCGGGCGATGATGGCCACCCGCTCCTGGTGGTCGAAAATCAGGCCTCCTGCCGAGTACTCCCTGACCACGGGGAGTTCCTGGGCATCCAGGGACGCGAAGGTGGCCGGCTTGCCTGCATTCTTGTGGCGGGGCATCAGGGCGGGGGTTGGTGTGCCGTCGGCGGCTTCCTCCTGTTCCAGGGGTTGCCGGGCGAGGTGGCCATCGCGTAGCAGGGGGTCCAGGGACTCGCCCACCGAATACAGGAGGGGCGATCTCGGATCGGTCTCCCGGGGGGCATCCTTCGGTCTGGAGGCATGACTGTCCGCAGGGTCGGCGCTTTGCGAGAGCATGCGCGCAAGGTCTGCGGGCGTAATCATAATTCCACTTTACGTAGGTTAATGTGCAGGTGGGGTAACGGTAAGCTAGTAGGCGCATGAACTCTATATGGAAAGGGTGAGCGTGGATTTCCAAGTCTGGCCCGAGGCTATCGAACTCGGACAACTGTTTGCCGATCAAGGATTTGAACTGTCGCTGGTGGGGGGTCCCGTCCGTGACCTGCTCCTGCATCGGCCATCGCACGACCTGGATTTCTGTACTTCGGCCCGGCCCGAGGAGTTTGAACCGATTCTGCACAAGTGGGGTTCCGGATTCTGGGACATGGGCCGCAAGTTCGGCACCTTGGGAGCCATGCGCCGCCGCCCGGATGGAACGGAAATCAAGGTCGAGGTGACCACCTATCGCAGGGACACCTACGATCCGGACTCGCGCAAGCCTGACGTGGATTATGGCGACAGCCTGGAGGGGGACCTCTCCCGAAGGGATTTCACGGTCAATGCCATGGCCCTGCGGGTGCCGGACCTGGTTTTCGTCGACCCCTATCGGGGTGCCAATGATCTGGCCAAGCAGGTGCTGCGTACCCCTGTGGATCCCGAACAGTCCTTCGAAGATGATCCGTTGAGGATGATGCGGGCCGTTCGTTTCGTGGCTCAGCTGGGTTTCACCATCGCCCCTGAGACGGCCGAGGCCATAACCCGGATGACCGACCGAATCAGTATCGTCTCGGCCGAGAGGGTCCGCGACGAGTTGACCAAACTCATGCTCAGTGCCCATCCCACCAAGGGAATCGAGGCCCTGGTCGAATCAGGTCTGGCCGATATCGTCCTGCCCGAGATTCCCGCCCTGGAACTGGAGCTTGATGAGCATCATCGCCATAAGGACGTTTTTGAGCACACCCTGATGGTGGTGGATCGGGCCATCGCCCTGGAGACCGGCCCGGACGGACCTGTGCCGGCCCCTGACCTGACCCTGCGCCTGGCGGCTCTCATGCACGACATAGGCAAGCCCAAGACCAGACGTTTCGAATCCGGTGGGAAGGTGAGTTTCCACCACCATGATGCAGTCGGTGCCCGAATGGCCCGTACCAGGTTGAAGGCCCTGCGCTTCGACCACCACATCATCGATGACGTCTGCGACCTGATTGGCATGCATCTGCGCTTCCACGGGTACGTGGACGAGCGGTGGACCGATGCTGCCGTCCGGCGCTATGCCAAGGAGACAGGACCGCTCTTCGAGCGGCTGAACCGCCTGACCAGGGCTGATGCGACCACCAGGAACAAACGCAAGTCCCAGATATTCTCGGCCGCCATGGACGAGTTGGAGGAGCGGGTGCGCCAGCTGCGCAAGCAGGAGGATCTGGATGCCATCCGACCCGACCTGGATGGCGGGCAGATCATGGAGATACTGGACCTTCAGCCCGGACCGATGGTGGGCAAGGCCTACCGGCACATGCTGGACTACCGCCTGGATATGGGGCCGGTCGATCAGGACCAGGCCGTGGAGGAGTTGAAGAGCTGGTGGGCCCGGGAGGGAGCCGAGGACTAGGCCCTGGGGGAATCCCGATCAGGCCTTGGGTGCTTCGGGCAGGTCTTTCATGCTTGCCGGATCGGCCACACACCCCTTGATGCCTTCGATGTCCTTGCCGACCGTGGAGGATTTGTCTTCATCGTTCAGGTCGTTGAAGGTTGCTCCGATGACCACATCGACCAGGTCATCACTCCGGTCGTCCATGATCATGATGGCGTCGTTGAACTGGGTTGCGACCGTATAACCACGGTCGATGCCCTGGATGCCGAAACGGATTTCGGTGCGTGCCGTCTCCGTCTTGTTGGGGTAGTCGCCGACCCCCTGCATGTTGAAACCGCGATTACGCAGGGCAGCTGCCACGGCCGTGCCCAGGCCGGATTTGCTGGTTCCGTTGAGGACCCTGATACGGATATCGGGGTGGTTGACCAGCTTGGAATCCTGGGGGGGACAGGGCAGACTGACCCCATAGTTGGGCTTGACGACCTTGCTTTCCTTGGTGGAGCGACCCACGGTACCGAAGATGACCAGACTGGCGACAATCATGATGACCACCAGGGCACAGACCGCGATGGTGAATACCATCTTCTGCCTGCGCCTCACGAACTGTCGGCGAGCCTCACGTTCATCGAGTGGTTCGGGATTCGTCATGGTCCACCTTCCGCAAATTACCTGGTCAACACTCTACCTTCAATGGGTGACGCTCACCGGTCTCACGACGGGTGCGACCGGTGAGTCGGCTTCGATGATCCAGTCCACGGCGCCTTCCCGCTCCCAGATCGCTTTCAGGGTCGCTGCCCTGTCCCCTTCGGGAACCATGGCGACCACTGAGGGTCCTGACCCGGAGATGAAGGCGGGGCCGGCTCCGAATCCGCGGGCCAGGTCAAGGGCAAGACCTGAGCGAGGATGGAGGGTGCAGGCGGCCAGCTCCAGGTCGTTGAGGTCGTTGTGGCCCGACCCAACCTCGTCGAAAGTCCGGTAGACACGGGCCGTGCTGAGTTCCTTCTCGTAGGCACCGATCAACATATGCCCGGTGAGCCCGGTCTCGGTCAGTCGGGCGACTTCGGTGCCGTGAGTATCCAGGGGAGTTAGTTTCTGGCCGAAGTCGGCCCCCTTGCAGATGCCGCCATGCAGGCAGAAAGGAAGATCGGCACCCAGGTCCGCGGCGATTGGTTCCAGGCTGGTCATAGGGAGACCGAGTCCCCAGAGCTTGTTCAGGCCCAGCAGGGTACCGGCGGCATCGGTCGATCCTCCGGCCAGGCCCGCACCGACCGGTATGCGCTTGGTGATGTGGATGGAGACGTCAGGCTGGTGACCGGTGGTTCCGGCCAGGGCCAGAAGGGCCTTGACGGCCAGGTTGGCTTTGGGGTCGGCATAGCCGTCGGCCAGATCGCCCAGGTGGTCCCCCTCCAAGGTCAGCGCGAAGCCGGAGCCCGGTTCCCGTAAGGTCAGGTCAACCCGGTCATGGAGGCTGATAGCGCTGTAGATCGTATCCAGTTGGTGGCGGCTACCCCACTCATCATGACTGGGCCCGACTTTCAGCCTCAGGTTTATCTTGGCCGGGCAGTCCAGGCTTACGCTTCTGCCGGTTGGTTGTCCGGCTTCTTCCGGTTGTGTCATTCCTCCGTCTCCCGGCAGGCCCGGGCCAGGGCGGCGAACTCTTCCACGCGCATGGTCTCGCCGCGCCGCGTGGGGTCTATGCCGGCCTCGGTGAAAGCCTCGGGAGGTACCAACCCCTTCAAGGCCGCATGGAGGGTCTTGCGCCGTTGCCCGAAGGCGGCATCCACCAGGGCAAAGACTTCTTTTCGCTGGGACTCCACGGCTTCCGGCGAGGTGGACGGCGCGGTTGCACGGGTGAAGGAGACCAGGGCCGAGTCCACGTTCGGTGCTGGCCAGAAGACATTGCGCCCGATTCGGCCTGCGGATTCGGCCCGTCCGTACCAGGCCAGTTTCAGACTGGGGGCCCCGTAGACCTTGGACCCGGGGGAGGCGACCAGGCGATCGGCCACTTCTTTCTGCACCATGACCAGGAAGCGATTCAGGTTGGGGAAGCGCTCCAGCAGGGTCAGGATGATAGGTGTGGCCACGTTGTAGGGGAGGTTGGACACCAGGGTCAGGCTCCCTGCTGCCGCCAGGTCGGCTTGGTTGTCCGCGGACAGTGTCAGGGCATCCCTGTTGATGACCGTGAGGCGGTCTTGGGCATCGGGCATGAAGTCGGCGATTGTTTCGGGCAGGCGGGCGGCCAGAGCGGGATCGATCTCGACGGCCGTTACCTTGCTGCCGACTTCCAGGAGGCCGAGAGTCAGGGAGCCCAGCCCCGGTCCGACCTCCAGAACCGGGTCATTGGCACCCACCTCGGCCAGACGGACGATTCGGCGCACGGTTCCGGGGTCGATGACGAAATTCTGCCCCAGTCGCTTGGTGGGGTGGATCCCGGCCAGGTCGGCTATGCGGCGGATATCCGCAGCTCCGAGGAGGTGTCCGGTCTCGGCCTGGTCCGTATCGGTGGTGTGGGTGATCTGGTCGCCCTGTGCATCTGGGGTGGGCAGGGGCATCAGTACCATCCGGTCTGTTCCGAGTGCCGCCAGGCCCCGCTGGGGTTGCCGTACCTGCCGGCGATATAGCTCAGGCCCCAATCAATCTGAACGGCTGCGTCATCACGCCAGGCGGCACCAGCCGACGCCATCTTGCTGCCAGGTAGGGATTGGGGTATTCCATAGGCGCCCGAGTACTGATTCTCCGCGTACCAGAGCCATCGCGATTCCCTGTTCCAGAGTTTGACCAGGTCATCGAACTGGCTTCCGACCCATCCCCTCTGTGCTGCGGCTCCCGCTGCGTAGGTCATGGCCGCTTCCGGAGAGGCGTGCCAGAGTCCGCTACTTGGTGTCGGTGGCGTTGGTGGTGTCGGTGGTGTCGGGGTGGGAGGGGCCGGGGGCCGGACTGGCTCGGGTGGTTGTGCGGGTTGCGGATTCTGGGTCGGCTGTGCGGGTTCGGTCGGTCTGGAGGTCTGGGGAGGGGTGGTGGGCTGGGTCGGCTTATCCTGGTCGGAGTCCTGCTTCGACTCGTTCTTTTCCTGGTTCTTATCCTTGTTCTTGCCCTTGTCCCCATCATTCGTCTTGCCTTGGTCCGGTTTGGTCTCCTGCTTGTCCGGACCGATGGCCACCACCTGGTCGATGGGCATGCTGACGGTCTCTTCCTTGACTACGCTCTCGGATTCCGCCTCTCCATCCACATAGGTGACCTGTATGGTCTCCTGCTTCTCTCCGTCGACGCCCTGCTGACGAATCTCAATCTGCCCCGGGGCCAGATTAGGGTCAATCACCGTTCGGATCCCAAAGGCCAGGGGGGTGCTTCTGACGGTCTCTCCATGGGTGACGCGTCGTACCCGCAGGACCGTGGTGTCCTGGTCCTTTTCGACCGAGACGCGATCCTCCTTGCCCAGGACTATCCCCTTGGAATCGAGGATGGAAGCCGCTGGCAGCTTGCCGTTTGGGGCCACGGAGCTCTTCCCGTCGGCAATGACCGTCACAGGCCCTTCCTGGTTGATGACCAGACCGCCGGTCAGCTGGTTGTAAACGTTCTTCACGTCCACGGTGACCTTCATGGCGTTGCGTTGGTTGGCCTCGAAGAAGCCAAGGAGCTGGTTGACGCTGGTGGCCGTGGTCCAGAAGGCAACCTGCTGCCCCTGGATGTTGATTGTGGTCTGGTATGCGGAACGGACGGTAACCACATCGTGGTTGCGAAGCTGTCCGCCAGAGGTCGAATCGACCAGGTCGTGGGTCTTGACCTTGACCCCGGCCTGTTTCAGGAGTCCGTCCACGCTGTAGGCATAGGTATTGATGGTGCGCGTCTGCCCATTGACGCTCAGGGATACGCTCTTGTGGGCCGTGAGGCCGAAGGTGATGGTCATTGCCACGACGGTCAGGATGGCGCACAGAGCCACGCGTACCCGTCTCTGTACGATGAACCGCCGCGGTGTCCAGCGTCTGGCCATCCCGTCTCCCTCCGAACCTGAAGTCGTCTGGTGTACCCTCCCGTGAATCTTAGCGGGTAACGGCTCGGTCCCGGCTGTGGGGGCGACAAGAGCCAGATAAATGTACACATTTGATGGGACCTGAGATAGCAGAAGAGCCCGGTCGGCCATCGTGGTCGACCGGGCTCTTCCGGGTCACGCGGTTTTGCTCGCGGACCTAACGAGGAGAGGACGGGAATGAAGGGGAATGATCCCGTCCCCCAATACGGAGCGGAGATGGTTGGGGAATGACTCCGGTCCGTACCTTCGAAGGCTGAGCCTTCGAAATGACTTACTCGAGGGAAGCTCTGTAGTTATCTTTAAATATCCTATCGCAACCTGTAGAAAATTGAACCTCTTGCGGGGAATCAACGCAATTCCGTTACGAATGAGCCTCCTGTCAGATTCGAACTGACGACCTGCCGCTTACAAGGCGGCTGCTCTGGCCAACTGAGCTAAGGAGGCGGTCCTGTTCCGACAGACACAGGTCTCAATACAGTGGATTATCCTAACACCATCCATGCACTGCCGGGAACGCTCTCTTTGCGCGAACACACATCCTGCATGGGATTGAGAGAGCGAGCCGGCGTTCCGTGCGTATGCGCGAGGGGTGTTACAAGGCCAGTGGGCTGCCCTTGGGGCCGATTGAAGGCAGGACATCATCCTGGCCAACCTGCTCGGGGTCGAGGCCTATGGCCTTGAGGAGCCCGGCCTTGTAGTCCAGTCCGGACGTGGAGAGTTGCCCCAGGTCCCAGAAGGTCCCGTTGATGCGGACGGTCGGTGTGGACATCTGTCCCTTGTTGTGCCCCGAGGTATTCCACAGTTCCTTACGGGTCGGGGTGTACTTGTCCAAAGCACTCAGCCACGCCCTGTACTCGCCCTTGAGGGAACGGTCTGCCATCTCTGGGCTGATGCCCGCCTTGATGGCCTGCTGGCGGATCTGCTTGTCGCTGACCGGCTTGTAGTTCTCCTCGTCGGGCTGGAAGTCCTTGTCGTAAAGACTGGCCATGAAGGGCAGGAAGTGATCCGGATCGTTCTGCGCGATGTAGACCGCGGCGGAACCTGCACGGGATGAGTACTCGTCGGTGGTGAGTCGGTCCATGAACGACATGGGGTAGATGACCAGGTTGATCTGCCCGGCCTTCACCATGGCGGTCAGGGTGGAGTCCAATCCGCGATGAAGGGCACCGCAGCCTGGGCACATGAAGTCCATGTAGATCTCCACCGTGGGGGCCTGCTCAACCGACTTGTCCACTCCGGCCTTGCTGATCAGTATGCCGCCCTTGTCGTTGGCGACCGAGGGCTTCACCTTGACCTTCTGGACGGTCTCGTAGGCGTTTTCCACCTTGACCGGCTTGTGGCTGTTCCAATAGAGGAATCCGCCCAGGGCAATCAGGGCCACCACCACGATGGTGACGATAAGTCCGATCAGGGTCTGCTGCTTGCGTTCCCGGGCGGCCTCCTGCTGGCGGGCCTCCTCCTCGGCCCGGAGCCTGGCCTTGCGGTTCTGCTGCTGCCTGGCCTGGGTGGACTGGCGGCTGGACTTGGACATGTCACGGGTCCTTTCATTTGAATACTGAGCAAAGTCTAATCGCGGTCCATGAGGTCGAGGACGGATTACGAGTGAAGAATGGGTATAGGTGACCAGTCCATGGAAGGATGCAGGGCGACCAGGGTCAGGACGGCGGCCAGAACGAGCACCCAGACCAGGACCATGGTCCAGGCCCGGCGATGGCCCTTGGGCTTGGATGTGGCGGATTCGGTCTCCGATTGGCCTTGCATGGCCTGTGGGTCGGTGCTTGGATTGACCGCCTGGTCAACGGCCCCCAGGGGGAGCCAACCTGCACCGAGGCGGACCATGTAGGCCCATCCGGCCGCCTTCTTGGCATCCGGTCCGGCCTCCCCGACCAGCACGGTGGAGAGCCAACCCACCATGGTTGCCAGCCCCATGGTCAATCCCACCAGGGAGAGGGGGGCTCCTGCCGGAAGAGGGAAGCGCAGGAGGTGCCCGCCCAGGTTTATATACCCCGAAACCGTTGTCTGTCCGCCAAGCCAGGTGGCCAGTGCGCCGATTACCAAGACCACCAGGGCCAGGATGAGGATGCGAGGGAGGCTGAGCAGAAGGGCCTTGAGCAGGTGCCAGGGCAGGGCGGCCGCATTCAGGGCCCGGTCATGCCCCCTGCGTTGGCCTCCCCGCTTCAGCTCCCGATTGATCTGGCCCTGCAGACTCAGGCCGGCGGTACCCAGGAACCACATCAGCATCCACGCCAGGACCAGGGCGGAAATGGGGGCCACCAGAGCCATGAGGGCCGGAATGAAACCGATGATGACCAGTACCGCTGTGCCGGCATGGAGATAACGGGTCTGTCGGATCAGGGCTGGAGGCTCCTGAGCCGGGGGCTGATCGCCCAGCCAATGACCGGTGTCTTCCGGGGGGAGGGGGCTGGCGGCCGGCAGGGGCGGACCCTGGTAGCTCGTGGCCTGGGCGTCCTCCATATCGGACTGCGGTTGGCGGTCGTCCCATACCCCCTGGGGGAAGGCGTGGGTCTGCAGCATCTGGGTTCCGCCCAACCGGGTGGTTTCCTCGGGGTCGTCACGGCTGAGCGCATCCAGGGTGGCGGTGGCTTCATCGGCAGAGGACCAGGCCATACGGGGATTGCCCTGGGCCGGAATCACGGACGTTCCTGCTTCCAGGGTTCGGGTTTCGGGCTCCACTACCTGTGTGGCAGGTTCCACCACCTGGGTCGGTTCCTCCTGTCCCGAGTCATCCCTTGAAGAGCTTGCGCCAAAAGGGCGCACCCCCTCCTCCCGAGTGCCTTGATCCTGGGCCGGCTGATGTGTTGTGTTGTCTCCTGTGGCAATTCCGGAGCCCCCAGCGCCGGGGTCCATGGCATCCCTGGTGATGGCGCCCAGGAGGTCTTCGGGGCTGCAACGGGAATCGCGGTCAGGGGAGAGGGCCGCCCTGAAGGCCTTCATGGTGTCGAGGGGCAATCCGGACAGGTCGGCATTGCCCGAGGCCTCCCGCTCCAGGACCGCCATCATGGGTTTGCTGCCGAACACGGGCTTGCCGGTGGCGGCGAAGGCCAGGACCGCCGCTGTGCTCCACCAGTCCGTACCCTGGTCGGATTCGGCCCCGTCGATGATTTCAGGGGCGATGAATCCCGGGGTTCCCATGACCAGCCCCGTTCGGGTAACGTGGCTCTCCCCCTGGCCCATGGCGATGCCGAAGTCGACCAGGACCGGCCCCGAGGCCGAGATCATCACGTTGGTGGGCTTGATGTCACGGTGGACGATGCCCGCCCGGTGGACAGCCCTGACCGCATCGATCATCTTGCTGGTCAGCCGTTCGAGGTCATCGCCCGTATAGGGACCATTGGCCGCCACATCATCCCGGAGGTTCCGCCCCTCAATCAGCTCGGTCACGATGAATGCCAGGGCATCATCGAGCTCCATATCGACTATCTGGCAGACCCCGGGATGGTTGATTCGCTTCAGGGACAGGGCCTCGCGGCGCAGGCGCTCGCGGGCGGAGGCTCGGTCGCGGGCTTCGGGACTGTCGGGCCGGTCCTGGTCATCCTCCGTCAGGGACTCCCGCAGGATCTTCATGGCGTAGTCCTGGCCCCCGTCATCCCTGGCACGCCAGACGGACCCCATGGCACCGCCGCCAAGGGGTTCAATCAGGGTGTAGCCCCCAACCAGCCGACCCGGTTCCAGATTCAGCCCTTCAAGATCACTCATATCTCCATTGTGCCCCGACTTGGTGAAAATGACCTGATTCCGGGTTCCGTCGTTTCGTTCCCGCGTCGGGATGCCGTCCCCCTGCGCAAGAACTCGATGTCCGGTGAAGACGGTCCCCGAAAGGCCGGGTGGTCAGGTGCGCTGAGAAGGGGACGGATGATATCTGCAAACAGTCGCTGATACAATATTCTCGAAGGGGAAATCCTTACTACAAAAAGGAAAAGGAAGTTCATGGAAACTTCGCGTTTTGAACAAGGATCACAGGCTCTGGCAGCCATCGATGGCAAGGGAGGTCAGGATGTCATCGACTCCCTGCAGGATATAGCGCCCGACCTGGGTCGTTGGATTGTCGAATTCGCCTTTGGCGACATATACACCAGGGAGGGGCTCAGCCTGCAGCAGCGGGAGCTGGTCACCATAGGCAGCCTGGTCACACAGGGTGATACGGCCCCGCAGCTGGCTGTTCACATCCAGGGTGCCCTGAATGTTGGGCTGAGCAAGGAGTCCGTCATCGAAGCCATCCTCCAGTGTGTGCCCTACGTGGGCTTCCCGAGGGTCATTAATGCCATCAATGTGGCACGGAAGGTCTTCGCAAGTGCCGATGAGGATTCCGCCGAGTCCAAGGCCTGAGTAGGAACGACCACTTCGCACTTGCCTGAGTCGCACCGGCTTGGCAATCCCGCGAACGCAAATCCCCCAGTCGCTGTGATGCACCAGTGACTGGGGGATTTGAATAGTTCGGCTCCAAGGCCGATGAGAGCCGACAAATGGGCGCGAACCGAGATCGATCCTTGGTGTATAGTGATAAGTGGCTCGAGGGAGAGTTTCTCTTAACCGACAAATAAAAACCGTTGTGCGACACGGCCGAAGTTGGCTTGGTCTCAAGACGGAAACCACAGTGAAAAATCAACCCTTCACTACGGATCGTTCGGCACGTACCTGCCGATGAAAGGATGAACAATGGCAGAAGTGGTATTTGACCACGTCACTCGTATCTACCCGGGCAATGATGAGCCCTCGGTGAGTGACCTCAGTCTTGATATCAAGGACGGCGAGTTCCTGGTCCTGGTTGGCCCCTCCGGTTGCGGCAAGTCCACGACCCTGCGCATGCTGGCCGGCCTGGAGGAAGTCAACAAGGGGCGCATCCTCATCGGTGACACGGATGTCACGACCATGCAGCCCAAGGACCGTGACATCGCCATGGTCTTCCAGAACTACGCCCTCTACCCCCACATGACCGTTGCCGACAACATGGGCTTCGCCCTGAAGATTGCCGGGACGCCCAAGGACGAGATTCGCCAGCGGGTCGAGAAGGCGGCTGAGGTCCTCGACCTCACCGAGTACCTGGATCGCAAGCCCAAGGCACTGTCCGGTGGTCAGCGTCAGCGTGTGGCCATGGGTCGTGCAATCGTGCGCCAGCCCAAGGTCTTCCTGATGGATGAGCCTCTTTCCAACCTGGATGCCAAGCTCCGTGTGCAGACCCGTACACAGATTGCCGCCCTGCAGCGTCAGTTGAACGTCACCACCCTGTACGTGACCCACGATCAGACCGAGGCCCTCACCATGGGCGACAGGATTGCCGTCATCAAGCTGGGCATCCTGCAGCAGGTCGGTGCTCCCACCGAACTCTATGACCGCCCCGAGAACGTCTTCGTGGCCGGCTTCATCGGCTCTCCTTCGATGAACATCAACATCCACCCGGTCGTCAATGGTCAGGCCAAGATTGGTGAGGATACCGTCAGCCTGCCCCGCGAGGCTGTCGACAAGCTGACTCCCGAGGACGAGGGCAAGATCGTCGTGGGCTTCCGCCCCGAGGATGCCTCCCTGGCCGGCCCCTCCGAACCTGACGCCTTCTCCCTGAAGGTCGCCAATGTCGAGGATCTGGGTTCCGACGGATACATCTACGGCAACATTCTGACCGACGACAGTGCAGCCGAGCAGGCTACCGTTATGTCCGACCAGAACAAGCTGACTACAATCCGCGTCAGCCCGCGTGCCCTGCCGAAGGTCGGCGATGTGGTGAAGATCCATATCGATCCTGCGAAGATGCACCTCTTCTCTCCGGCCACCGAGCTGCGTCTGAACTGATTGCACCGGGATTCGTGCGGTCGGGTCCAAAGGATCGGATTCGTCCGCACGGTCCCTTTTCCTCTTCCCTTTCCTATTGGTCGGGTGACCAGGAGCCCTGTGCGACAGGTTCGCGCGGGGCTCTTCCCGTGTGGGAGGGGCGACGATTAGATTGGTGAAGCATGACCAGTGTGAATATCAACCGGGCCACCGCAGCCTCCATGGATCCCAGGGCCGTCCAGGCCACATCCATACAGGTGCCGGATTCCTCCCAGCCTGAACGGGAACCCGCCGCCCTGCACATCACCGCCTCAAGTTCCAATCCGAAGATGTTCACCCTCCCCTGGGAGGATCCACTGGCGACCTGGCCCCAGGAGCTTCTGGCCAATCTGCCCCGCGGCATCTCCAGGCACGTGGTCCGCTTCGTCCATGTGGGCGATGACGTATATGCCATGAAGGAGATTACCCAGCGGGTGGCCGAACGGGAGTATGAGCTGCTCCGTAAGCTCCAGAAGCTGGAGCTGCCCACGGTCAATCCGATTGCCGTGGTCACCGGGCGTCACACCCGGGATGGGCAGCCCCTGGAGGCCATGCTGGTCACACAGCATCTGAAGTTCTCCCTGCCCTACCGTGCACTCTTTGCGCGCAACCTCCGCCCCGATACGGCCGAGCGTCTGATTGATGCCCTGGCGGTCCTCTTGGTCAGGTTGCATCTTGGCGGTTTCTATTGGGGTGACGTATCCCTATCCAACGTGCTCTTCCTGCGTGACGCAGATGCCTTCTCGGCCTTCCTGGTCGATGCCGAGACCGGTGACCTCCATGCCAGCCTGACCGATGGTCAACGCGAGTACGATATCGATCTGGCCAGGACCAATATCATCGGCGAACTGATGGATCTCCACTCGGGCAATCTCCTCTCCGGCGATGTGGACGAGGTGGATGTGGGCAACCGTCTGGTCGACCGCTACCACTCCCTATGGAGCGCCCTGACCGACGTGGACAGCTTCGACCCTGACGAGATGTGGAAGATTGAACGCAGGGTCAACAAGCTCAACGACCTGGGCTTCGATGTGGATGAGCTTGAAATGAAGACCGAGGAGGACGGGAACCGTGTACTGGTGCGACCCAGGGTGGTCGATGCCGGGTACGCCTCCCGCAAGCTTCTGCGTCTGACCGGCCTGGATGTCCAGGAGAATCAGGCTCGTCGCCTCCTGAATGATTTGGATGCCTACAGGGCTTCGACCTGGCGGCAGGGCGAAGATCTGGAGATTGTGGCCACCGATTGGATGCGCGAGGTCTTCGAGCCCACCGTTCGGATGATACCGTCCGAGTACCGCAGCCAGATTGAGCCGGCCCAGTTCTTCCATGAGGTTCTGACCCATCGTTGGCGCCTGGCGGAAAAGGCCGGGCATGATGTACCCATGGCCGAGGCCGTGCAGAGCTACATCAAGGAGTCCCTGCCTGAGTACAGGTTGGACTCGGAGGACATGAAGACCATCAACGAAGAAGCCGACTCCGGTGTCGTGGATGATGAGATGCACTGGAAGCAGGGCGGAGACGGAGGGAGGGGTGAAACCGTCGGAAGTGATGACGACCGGAGCAACCCAGTCAATCCGGTCTTCGGGGGCGGACTCACCCCGGGAAGTCTGGAGGCCGCCGCTGACCAGGATGATCAGGATGCTGCGGTCTGGGCTTCCAGCTGATGAATCAGGTCTGATGACAATTCAGCCGACCACGGGGTTGAACGCCCGTGGTCGGCTGAATTGTTCTGACGGCCCTGCCTACTCGACGGACTTGCGGCGGGCCGTGGAGACGGCATAGAGGCTGATACCGGCCGCCACTGAGGCGTTAAGGGACTCGACCGAGCTGGAGATGGGGATGGAGGCCAGGGCATCACAGCTTTCACTGACCAGGCGGCTCAGCCCCTTGCCTTCGGAACCCAGAACCACGATCAGGGGGTCGGTTTCAAAGCCGGTCTCACCGACGATTGCCTGGCCTTCGCCTGCCAGACCAACGGCATAGTAGCCGCGCTCCTTGAGTCCCTGGATGGCCTTGGTCAGATTGACCACCCTGGCTACGGGCATATGGGCTGCCGCCCCGGCCGATACCTTCCAGGCGGCTGCGGTGACCGAGGCGCTGCGCCGTTCGGGCAGGATGACACCTGAAGCCCCGAAGGCGGCGGCAGATCGGATTACGGCTCCCAGGTTCTGGGGGTCTGTCACACCGTCCAGAGCGATGAAGAGCGGACGGGCGTTGACCCTTGCGGCTCCGCTGGCCTTGCTCAGGGCGGAGGCGTGCTTCTCGGCCCTGTCCACCAGCTCCTGCAGGGAGGAGTACTGGTAGGGCTGCACCTTGAGGACCACACCCTGGTGGTTGCTGGACCGGGCGATCCGGTTCATTTCAAGGCGATCGGCCTCAAGGAGGTTCAGGCCCTCCTGCCCGGCCAGGCGGACGATCTCCCGGGTTCGGTCGTCGTGTTCCATGCGCGCAGCCAGGTAGAGTTGGCTGGCCGGTACCCCTACACGCAGGGCCTCAAGTACGGCATTCCGGCCGATGACCAGGTCATCGGAATCCGAGGTGAATCGGTCGGCACGGCGCCGCGCTGCCAGGCGAGGGTCCGCAGCCTGGCGGCGCTGGGCCGCCTGCTTGGCCTTGTATGCCTTGTGATATACGCGATCCTCGGCCTTGGGGGTGGGCCCCTTGCCTCGAAGCTTGTTGCGGTGCTTGCCGCCCGAACCCTTGGTCGGGCCTTTCTTCATAGCCATGTTCTCCATATTAGGGGCAGGCTGGAACCTGCCGGTCCCGTGCAGAGTCTCAACCCAGGGCAGGGCCTCAGGGGTGCAGTGGTCACTTGTGCATCCTGAAGGCGAGTGCATGCTCCTCTGCATGCATACGCCTTCAAGTGGGCTTGAAGTCAAACGAGTGAGTCGAAAACGGGGAATCCGCCCCGCTCCTGGCACCTGGGAGGGTCAGGGATGGGAATCAGCTGGAGACGTCGGCCTTGTAGAAGTCGACATAGGAACGCGAGGGGGTGGGGCCCCGCTGACCCTGGTAGTGGGAGCCGTTGTGCTTTGACCCATAGGGGAATTCGCTGCCCGAAGTGAGCTCGAAGAAGCACATCTGTCCGATTTTCATCCCCGGCCACAGTTTCACCGGCAGGTTGCTGACGTTCGACAGCTCCAAGGTGATATGCCCCTCGAAGCCGGGATCGATGAAGCCGGCCGTGGAATGGGTGAGGATGCCGAGACGCCCCAGCGAACTCTTGCCTTCCAGGCGGGCGGCCAGGGTGGAGTCGATTTTTATGTACTCCCAGGTTGAGCCCAGTATGAACTCACCGGGGTGGAGAATCCAGGGATCGCCCTGGCGCACTTCGAACTGCTCGGTCAGTGCACCCTGGTCTTCGGCCGGATCCACATAGGTGTACTCGTGATTGTTGAAGACGCGGAAGTACTTATCGAGACGAACATCAATACTGGCAGGCTGGACCATTTGCGGTGTCCATGGGTCCAGGGCGAGGTGCCCTTCATCATGGGCTTTCAATATGTCACGGTCGCTGAGCAGCATGTGCCTGTTCTCCTTTTGCAATTCACTCTTAAGCCGATGCCTCTACAATACTGAGATGTTGCGAGATGCGTGAGCATGAGCCATGTATCAGTCTACAGTGCCGGGAGTTGGGTCTGATTCCTGGGGCGCTTTGGCGGTAACCTGCGTACTGCATGCCGGGGCTCGGTAGGCCCTGATTCCGGGTTGTCAGCACTTTTTCAGGTAATCCCATCGTCTTCCCAAGGTCTCCGGTGTTTACTGTAATTGTCGGCAGTTAGTACCGCCGATCGGATGTCATTACGACATTTGCATAACTGATTTCCCTTTCTTCTCTCTGACCCGGCGGACCCAACTCCCGCCGGGTCTCTCTTATATGCGGTCCGTCGTTCTAGCTGGGAAGTTCCATCCTGCCGATTATGCCCGTTTCCTGTCGGACACGTATCGTTGCCCCAATCCCTGCCTGCTCGTGGCGCGTTCGTTTTCCTCATGTCGGAAGGTATGAAAAAGGCCCCGTCCGTTATGGCAATGACGGGGCCTTTCAAAGGGGGAGGGGAGTGGCGGTTACGTCTCCGGCGGCTGAGGGAAGAGGGGGATATTACGATGCCGAAGGCATACCCACCGATGCTTCCTCCCCGGTATACATGGCCAACTCCGCGACAGGGGTTAGTGGGCGGTATTGGGGTACCGCCCACGTCCTGGTCGTGGCGCTGACCAAATCCTGATATTGGTGTTCGTGGGAAGTCTTGTTGTTCTTGGTTACTGGTTCTTGGGGGCCTTGGAAGACATGTTCCGATGGAAGATCAGAACAATGACCAGGGCCAGGGCCGCTGTCAGGCCCATTACCCAGAACATGTTGGCCGCCTGGGCCGGAGCGCCGGGCTCAACGCCAAGGAAGCCGCGTGAACCGAAGCTCTGGTTGGACATCAGCCCGCTGTATACGGCCATACCGATGGAGGCAGAGGTGTTCATCATCAGGTCGCCGATGCCGATGCCGCGTCCGTTCTGGTCCACCGGCAGGGTGGCCGAGAAGGAGTCGTAGAGCGGGGTGTACGACATGGTGATACCTGCGATGAAGACGCATGCCAGGGCGGTCAGGGTCCAGAAACCGGAGGAGATGAAGATGGCCGAGCCGATGCTGCCCACAATCATCAGTGCCGCCGAGAGGACCAGCATGGGGAGCCTGCCGATGGTCGAGAGAATCGAGCCGGACACGCAACCCACCAGGGTGGCCACCAGGTAGACGATGGTCAGGCAGATCGAGACCTGCTTCAGTGAGATCTGGTAGATCTGGTCACCGATCACGTTGTAGATCGGCACGCAGGCGAAGTTGAAGAAGTAGAAGACGAAGAGGGCCAGGAGCACCGACATGTAGGCCCCGTTGGTCACGAACTTCCGGCTCAGGAAGGGGTTGCTGCCCTTCCAGACATAGACCGCGAAGACGGCGATCAGGATGGCCAGCACAGCCAGCATCCAGGCGGCCGGGAAGGAGAAGTAGATGGCCACGAACCCGGCGATCAAGGCGAAGAGGGCGATGCCGAACGCATCGATCCGCTCTCCCTTGACGCTGGTGTCGGGGGTGTTCTTCAGGACCTGGGGAATGAGCAGGACGGAGATCAGGGGGACCAGGAAGAGGTACTTCCAGTCGATGGAGGTGATCAGGCCACCTGCGAAGATGCCCACGGCCGATGAGGCGTAGTAGACGGCGTTGAAAACACCCAGATAGAAGGCGCGCTCCTTGTCGCTCAGGTACTTCATGGCCATGACCAGGAAGACCGAGCCTGCCACCTGGCCGCCTGCGGTCTGGATCATGCGGGCCAGGACCACGGCCCAGAAGTTAGAGGCGCCAAAGAAGCCGAGGAGGCTGCCGATGATCAGGGCACCGACCCCGAAGAGGGTCATCTTTCGGGGGGAGATGTAATCGCAGAGTGTCCCGTAGAGCATGCAGACCACACCCAGGACGATGCCGGGCAGGGTGCTGATGAGGGAGGCATTCGCGGACATTCCAAGGGAGTCGCCTACGTTCTGGAAGACCAGGTTGAAGGCCTGGATCATCAGGGTGCCCAGGAGGAAGATGGTCAGGAGGGCGGGCAGGGCGCGCTTGGTCCTGACCCTGTTCTCATCGGCTTCGGTGGTGTTCACCGTTTCGGCTGTTTCGCTCATCGTTTCCCTTTTCATCGTTCGGTCGTCTGGCCGGTTGCCAAGGACATCAGTCGTTCCATGAACTGGCTGGTGAAGCGCTCGGCATCCACCGAGAGGGCCACCTTGGTGTTCTTGGTCTTGTCTGTGAGGCGGTTGGGGTCGCCGATGGTCCGGGCCCGCTGCGGCCCTTCGGTCTCCACCATCAGGTTGGTGGCGAAGGTGGTGACCAGGCTGGGGTCAATGGCGACGGCCGCGGCAAGAGGATCATGCAGGTTGCACCCGCCGAGGAAGACTCCCTCCTCCTGCTCGGTGATGTTGATGTAGTAGTCGGTCATGTCGGCCAGGAACCGCCCGATTGCGGTGCCTGTACCGCGCAGGGATTCGGTGTCTTCGCGGCTCATCTGCACCTGGGTGGTCACGTCCAATCCGACCATGGTGATGTCGGCCGTGGTGGCGAAGACCTTGTTGGCGGCCTCGGGGTCCTGGTTGATGTTGGCCTCGGCGAAGGGGCCTACGTTGCCGGGCTGGGTCAGGCTGCCGCCCATCAGGACGATTCTGATCTTATCGACGATGTCAGGGGCCTTTTCCAGAGCGGCGGCGATGGTGGTCAGGGCACCGGTGGGAACGATGGCCAGCTCCTCCTTGGGGTAGCGTCGGACCGATTCGATGATGAAGTCGACGGAGCTCTCCTCCTGGGCCTTCCGGTCGGAGTGTGCCGGGATTTCGATGTTGCCGGTTCCATTGGCGCCGTGGAAGATTTCGGAATCCGGGGGCACGGAGAAGGAATCCGCGGTGCTGGGGTGGTCTATGCCCTTGAAAACGGGGACGTCGTCGCGCCCGTACATGGCCAGTAGGTTCAGGTCGTTGGCTACACCCTGCTCGACGACCACGTTGCCGTAGGTGCCGGTGATGCCGATCAGCTCGGCCTCTGGCGATGCCAGCACATAAGAGAGTGCCAAGGTGTCGTCGATACCCGTATCAAGGTCCAGGATGATTTTCCTGGGCGTCTCTTTGGTTGCTGCCACGGTTGCTTCCTTCCGAGGCGGGCGGACCCAAGTCGTCCCCCCGCTTGTCCTCATTGCTCGACTTTCCTGGCTTGGCTTCCGTATGGTTCGCGCTAATAACCGCAAAAGGTATAACGTTTCACCAAAACTGCTTGTTGATAAACTACTAGGGGTCGAAACTCTTGTCAATCTCGGGGCCTGTACGTTCGCCCAAAGGAATGAATCGTAACGCTTCCGGGCAGGTGAGGGCGGTTTGGCAACGGGGCCGGGAAAAACGCTCTTCATCATGCCGTCTGGTCGACGAGGTTTGAAGTTCCGGGATACTGGGATAATGCAACCATGACTCTTGCAACCCCCGAACGGTATGCGCAGATGCTGGATGCGGCCAGAAGCGGTTCCTACGCCTATCCGGCCATCAACGTGACCAGTACCCAGACCCTCAATGCTGCCTTGGAGGGGTTTGCCGAGGCGGAGTCGGATGGCATCATCCAGGTTTCGGTCGGCGGCGCGTCCTACCTGTCGGGGCGAAACCTTGCCGATCGGGTGGTCGGCTCGATTGCCTTTGCCAGATTCGCCAAGGAGGTGATCGACCAGTACCCCGGTATCACCGTGGCGCTTCACACCGATCACTGTGCCCCTCAATACCTGGACGAGTGGGTCCGTCCCCTCCTCGCCTACGAAAAGGACCAGGTGGCTCGCGGTCAGGATCCGCTCTTCCAGTCGCATATGTGGGACGGTTCATCCTTGCCCCTGGGGCAGAACCTGAACATCGCCAAGGAGCTGTTGGAGGACTCCCGGGCCGCCCATACGATTCTGGAAATAGAGGTGGGTACCGTCGGTGGTGAGGAGGACGGTCACTCCGCGGCAATTGACGAGCGTCTCTATTCCTCTCCTGACGACGGGCTGAGAGTGGTCGACGAGTTGGGGCTGGGTGAGCGGGGTCGGTACATGGTGGCCTTCACCTTCGGCAATGTGCATGGGGCCTACAAGCCTGGCGTGGTCAAGCTCCGACCCGACCTGTTGGGAGAGATCCAGAACCGCACCGCCCGTGCCGTCGGTGCCGGTCGGGTCCCTTCTCCGGGCCCCGGGGTTCCCGGTGACAAGCCCTTCCTTCTGGTCTTCCACGGTGGTTCCGGGTCCGAGCCTGCTGACATCGCCAGGGCTGTCTCCTATGGAGTGGTCAAGATGAATATCGACACCGATACCCAGTACGCCTTCACCAGGGCCATCGCCGGGCATATGTTTGCCAACTACGACAAGGTCCTCAAGATCGATGGTGAGGTCGGTGCCAAGAACGAGTACGACCCCCGGTCCTGGGGCCGGGAGGGCGAAGACCGCATGGCGGCCCGCGTGGTCGAGGCCTGTCGGAGGCTGGGCAGCGCCGGCCGTGCCCTGAAGTAGTCGAGAGGGTTCCCTGCAAACACTCGGATGATGTGGGCCGGAGAGAGTTGGCTCACGGATGATGCCCGCTTGGCAGAGTAGGAACCCCCGTGGGAGACACCCGTCCCACTGTTGCACTCAGGGTTGTGGCCCTTGATGAATTTCCCTGTGGGGCCAGGCTTTGACACTGTCCGGTCAGCTCCATACGTCGGGATAGGCTCGTGTGTGGATGGTCCGCCCTTGCTCCTGAGGGAGGCCGCTGGAAAAGGAGCGTGTCGTATGCCTGGAATCGTGATTGTCGGAGCCCAGTGGGGTGACGAGGGCAAAGGCAAGGCAACGGATCTCATTGGCGAACGCATGGACTATGTCGCCAGGTTCAACGGCGGCAACAACGCTGGTCACACCGTGGTCGTGGGTGATCAGGAGTATGACCTCCACCTCCTCCCCTCCGGTATCATCCACCCTTCCATCACGCCGGTCATCGGCAACGGGGTGGTCGTGGATCCCAAGGCCCTCTTCGAGGAGGTTGACGGGCTGGAATCGCGTGGAGTGGACTGCAGCCGCCTTCGTGTCAGCGAGTCCGCCCATGTCATCGCCCCCTATGACCGTACTTTGGACAAGGTGACCGAGCGATTCCTGGGCAAACGCAGAATCGGCACCACCGGTCGCGGCATAGGCCCGACCTATGCCGACAAGATCAACCGTGTGGGCATTCGCGTCCATGACCTCTTCAATCCGGACCACCTGCGCGACAAGGTCGAGGCCAGCCTCCACCAGAAGAACCAGATGCTGGTCAAGCTCTACAACCGGCGGGCCATCGATATCGATGCCACCGTGGATGAGCTGAGCGGGTACGCTGAACGCCTGCGTCCTTACGTGGCCAATATCTCGCTGATCCTCAACAAGGCCCTGGATGAGGGTAGGAACGTGCTGTTCGAGGGTGGGCAGGCCACCATGCTGGATGTGGACCATGGCACCTATCCCTTCGTCACCTCTTCCAACTGCACGGCCGGGGGCGCCTGCACCGGCACCGGTGTCGGTCCCACCAGGATCGACCGGGTGGTCGGTGTGGCCAAGGCCTATGTGACCCGTGTGGGCGAGGGTCCCTTCCCCACCGAACTCGACAATGAACAGGGCGAGTGGCTGCGTAGGCAGGGTCACGAGTTCGGGGTCACCACTGGCCGCCCGCGCCGCTGCGGCTGGTTCGATGCCCTGGTCTCCCGCTATGCGGTTCAGATCAACGGTTTGACTGACATCGTGCTGACCAAGCTGGATGTCCTCTCCGGTCTGGAGACCATTCCCGTCTGCGTCGGATATGACGTGACCCGGGCCGATGGCTCTCGGGTCCGTGTCGACGAGATGCCCACCGACCAGGCCGAGTTCCAGTCCGCGCAGCCGGTCTATGAGGAGCTTCCGGGTTGGCGGGAGGATATTTCCGGAGCCCGCAGCTTCGATGACTTCCCCACCAGGGCCAAGGACTATGTCCGCCATCTTGAGGACCTTTCCGGTTGCCGCATCTCGGCCATCGGTTCGGGTCCCGGTCGCGACCAGATCGTACAGATTCACTCCCTGTGCTGACATGACGCCGGGATACGGCAGGTCGCCGGAGTCCGCAGATTGCGGAGGGGGTTGCGGGATGCACCCGAGTCCAGGAACGGGACCTGCCTCCATGCCCTATTCGACAGCCTTTCCCGAAGCGCTGGGAACCGGCATCATCATCAATACCTCCAAGCCGGTCGGGTCTGAGCTCCGTGCCGGACTGGGGCGGCTGATTGACACCTATGAATCATCCCTGTCCAGGTTTCGGGATGATTCCATCCTGGCGGACATGGCCCGAGCGAAGCGGGGCGGCAATTTCCGGTTCCCCGAATACTGCCAGGGCCTGTTCGACCTCTACGATTGCCTGTACCTCGCCACGGGGGGTGCTCTGGACCCGGCTGTTGGAGCTGATCTTGCGCGGTTGGGATATGGAAGGGATATGACCTTCCGCTTGAGCGCTGATGCGGTCGACCATCTCGGGCGAATCAAGGGCAGGTCCACCTGGGGGGATGATGTTGAGCGCGATGGTGTGATTCTGCGGACCAGGGGGCCGGTTCAGCTGGACTTTGGAGCCCTGGGCAAGGGGTACCTGGTGGACCTCCTGGCTGATGTGCTCAACCGGACCGACGATGCCGAAGGTGTGGGAGACTACCTGATTGATGCCGGGGGTGATATGCGTATCCAGGCCCCTGGAGCGGTCTCCATTGCCATGGAGGATCCCGATGACCTGACCAGGGCGGTCGGAGTCATCAGGATGACAACCGGTTCTCTTGGCGCCTCGGCCCCCAGCAGGCGGAAATGGACCGTCCCCCGAGGGGGCGATGAGGAGGAGGGGCTGATGGCCCTCCACCATATCCTCAACGCTGTCGATGGTATGCCTGTCCGCCGTGTCAAGGCCACCTGGGTGGTGGTGGTGGGGCAGGAGGACCGTTCGGGGAATCAAGGTCAGGAACTGGGCGACCCCCGGGATAATCGCCTGGCGAAACTGTATCCGACCGCGCTGGCGGACGGTTTATCCACGGCCCTCTTCCTGGTTGGACCCAATGGTCTGGCTGAACGGTTCCCTTTTGCCTGTGCCGGGCTCGATGATTCCCGTCATGCCGTGGTTTCCAAAGGATTCCCAGGCGCATTTTTCGTGGGGTGAGCTGCGGCTAGGGATGTACTCATGCCAGTGGGTAAACCGATTCCGGCGCTTCGTGCGGGCGTGAGCGGTTTCCGTTCCGCATTTGATAGTCGATATTTATCGATGTCCAAACAATGAGTCGCATGGTGCTCGCCCGGCCACGCCGCGAGTAAGGTGGACGCAAAAGATGTATTAGTCGGTTGACCCTGGCGAAGGACAAAATCCGGAGTCGGAGCCAATGAGCAATGTCCGCTGAATAAGAACTAATCAAGTAGTCAAGTAATGTTTCGCGATCCCTGGCCGCAATGGGTGGACCAGAAGGACCGTTTATAAAGGAGTAAAGCTAATGGCAGCACAGATCTGGTATGAGAAGGATGGGGATCTCTCGGTTCTGGAAGGCAAGAAGGTGGCCATCATCGGCTACGGTTCTCAGGGACATGCTCACGCGCTGAACCTGCGCGACTCCGGCGTCGACGTGGTTGTAGGCCTGCGTCCCAACTCCAAGTCGGTTGAGTTCGCCAAGGAGCAGGGTCTGGAAGTCAAGACCGTGGCGGATGCCACCAAGGAAGCCGACATCATCATGATCCTGGCTCCTGATCAGTACCAGCGCACCATCTGGAGCGAGGAGATCGAGCCCAACATCAAGGAGGGTGCGGCCGTCGGCTTCGCCCACGGGTTCAACATCCACTACGGGTATATCAAGCCAACCGCCGACCATCCCGTCTTCATGGTCGCCCCCAAGGGCCCGGGCCACATGGTCCGTCGCGAGTACGTGGCCGGCCGTGGCGTGCCGGTGGTGGTGGCCGTGGAGCAGGATCCCCGCGGTGACGGCTGGGATATCACCCTGGCCTACGCCAAGGCCATGGGCGCCCTGCGTGCAGGTGCCATCAAGACCACCTTCAAGGAGGAGACCGAGACCGATCTCTTCGGTGAGCAGGATGTGCTCATGGGTGGCGTCAACCACCTGGTCGAGACCGGTTTCGAAGTGCTGACCGAGGCCGGCTACCAGCCTGAAATCGCCTACTTCGAGGTCTGCCACGAATTGAAGATGCTGGTCGATCTGATGAACGAGGGTGGTCTGAACAAGGCACGTTGGTCCTGCTCCGACACCGCCCAGTATGGCGACTTCACCTCGACCGTGGTCGACGAGTCCACCAAGGATCGCATGCGGTACCAGCTCAAGCGCATCCAGGACGGCTCCTTCGCCAAGGAGTTCATTGACGACCAGGATGCCGGGGCACCCAAGTTCAAGGAGCTGCAGGAGAAGTTCTCCCACGAGAAGATCGAGGAGGTCGGTCCCAAGCTGCGCGCCATGTTCTCCTGGAACAAGGACGTCAAGGATGCCGACGAGGCCCAGTCCTTCACCGGCAAGATCGCCCGTTCCCAGGTTCAGTGATCCTGCGGGCCTGAGGGCCCCGAATCACGACCGGACAGGAACCGCCCCACGAATGAGCTTCTGCTCAACGTGGGGCGGTTCCATTTGCGTAAGGCGCGCTCGCGACCCTGCGCAGGAGGGGGTCAGTCGGCGGATCCGGCCCCTGAAAGGTCCATGTCCGCCAGCTTGACGATTTTGGTGTGGTTGATGAACTTGTAGCCCAGGTAGAGCGCAAGGACCAGAACCACACTGAAGTAGGTCATGCCCAGGTGCGACCAGTCCAGGCTGGCCATGGAGGGGATGTCCTGCCCGGCAATGACGACCAGGCAGAGCACCATTGCCAGGATGGGACCCAGAGGGTAGAGCTTGGAGTGGTACTTGAGCTCGCTCAAATCATGCCCTTGCAGTTTGAACGCCCGGCGGAAGCGGTAGTGGCTCAGGGCTATGCCGATCCAGGCGATGAATCCGGTCAGGCCCGTTGCCGTCACCAGCCACATATAGAAGGTCTGCCCGAAGATGCTGGAGGCGAAGGTGGCCAGGGACATGCAGACGGTGGCCACAAGGGCGGCCATGGGAATGCCCCGCCTGGTGGTCCTGGCAAAGATCCTGGGGGCGTAGTGGTCCTTGGCCAGTCCGTAGAGCATGCGGCTTGAGGCATAGGCGCCCGTGTTGACGGCCGAGAGGATGGAGGTCAGGACCACGGCGTTCATGATGCTGGCTGCTGAGGCGAGTCCTGCCCGTTGGAAGACCAGGGTGAAGGGTGACATGGCGATGTTGCCTTCTGATGCTCCGAGGAGGTGGGGGCTGGTGTAGGGGATCAGGGACGCGATGACGAAGATGGAGAGGATATAGAAGAGGAGAATCCGCCAGAACACCTCGTTTATGGCCTTGGGAACAGCCTTGCCGGGGTCCTCCGATTCGCCGGCGGTGACCCCCACCACCTCGGTGCCCTGGAAAGAGTATCCGGCTATCAGGAAGACGCCCATGATCGCGGGGAAGCCGCCCACGAAGGGGGCATCCTTGTAGGTGAAGTTGTGCAGGCCCACAGCAGGCTGGAACATGATGCCGAGAATCATGGCGAAGCCGATGACCAGGAAGACGATGATGGTGGCGACCTTGATCAGGGAGAGCCAGAATTCCGTCTCCCCGAAGGCCGAGACGGCCAGGGCGTTGATGAGGAAGACGACGACCAGGACCAGGAGGCTCCAGATCCAGCCCGGTGTATCGGGCAGCCAGTACTGAATCAGGAGCGCGGCGGTCGAAATGTCAACAGCTCCGGAGATGGTCCAGTTCAGCCAGTAGTCCCAGCCCATGGCGAAGCCTAGGGCGGGGTCCACATACCGGGCGCTATAGGTGGCGAAGGAGCCGGAGACGGGCATGTGGGTGGCCAGTTCGCCGAGGCTGGTCATCAGGAAGTAGACCATGAGGCCCATGGCTGCGTAGGCGACCAGTCCGCCGCCTGGTCCTGCCTTGGAGATGGTGGATCCGGAGGTCATGAAGAGCCCGGTGCCGATACAGCCACCCAGGGCAATCATCGATATATGGCGGGTCTTCAGATTGCGCTTGACCATGCCCTGGGACTGTCCGGTCCCCTTGCCCTTATCATCTGAAGACATTCCGTCTCCCTTTCGGGTCTATAGGCCGCATGCCCGTAAACCGAGTGCTGATTATTCTGCGCCCACCCTTCCCGCTCGCCGTCGGGGAGGGTTCAGGCTGGTCGGATTATCCGTCTGGCCGGTCCCTGATATGGATGTCACCCGCGCCCTTCCGAATCGCTCGCCTTGTGGGCACTATGGAATCGGTGGGGATGCTGATGGGGGTGGTTGCCCCAATGATCCATCAGTCTACTAGGCAGTGTGTCCCGGTCGCTGTCGTGGGTGGTCGGGAATCAGGCCCCCGTTCGGGATTCGAACTCGGGTGAAGAGGAGGTCAGGTCCATCTGGTCCAGGGGCACAATCTTGGTGTGGTGCTTGATTTTGTATCCCAGGTAGAGCGCCAGGACCAGGGGGATGCTGATGTAGGTGACTCCGATTTCCTGCCAGTTCCATGTGACGAAGGCCTCGATGTTCTGCCCCCCGATGACCACAAGGCAGAGCACCAAGGCGAGGATGGGCCCTAGGGGGAAGAGCTTGGCGTGATATTTGAGTTCACTGACCTTGTGCCCTTGGACCACCCAGGCCCTGCGGAAGCGGTAGTGGCTCAGGGCTATGCCGATCCAGGCGATGAATCCGGTCAGACCGGAGGCCGCCACCAGCCACATGTAGATGCGCTGGCCGAAGATGCTTGAGGCGAAGGTCGCCAGGGAGACCACCGTTGTGGCAGCCAGGGCCATCAGGGGAATGCCGTGACGGGTCGTCCTGCCGAATATGCGCGGTGCATAGTGCTCGTGCGCCAGGGCATAGAGCATACGGGTCGCTGCGTATGCCCCGGAGTTGGCTGCGGAGAGCACGGAGGTCAGCACGATGGCGTTCATGATGCTGGCTGCTGAGGCGAGTCCTGCCCGTTGGAAGACCAGGGTGAAGGGTGACATGGCGATGTTGCCTTCTGATGCTCCGAGGAGGTGGGGGCTGGTGTAGGGGATCAGGGCCGCGATGACGAAGATGGAGAGGATATAGAAGAGGAGAATCCGCCAGAACACATCCCGGATGGCCTTGGGGACGGCATGGCTGGGATCTTCGGACTCGCCGGCGGTGACCCCGATCAGCTCGGTGCCCTGGAAGGAGAAGCCCGCAACCAGGAAAACGCTGAGTATGGCCGGGAATCCCCCGACGAAGGGGGCGTCCTTGTAGGTGAAGTTGTGCAGTCCTGCGGCCGGGCGGTACATGATGCCGAGAATCATGGCGAAGCCGATGACCAGGAAGACGATGACCGTAAGGACCTTGATCAGGGAGAGCCAGAACTCCGTTTCCCCGAACGTCGATACGGTGAGGGCATTGATCAGGAAGATGACCACCAGCACCAGGAGGCTCCAAACCCAGCCCGGGGTGTCCGGTAGCCAGTACTGGATCAGCAAGGCCGCGGTGGAGATGTCCACAGCCACGGTGATGGCCCAGTTCAGCCAGTAGTTCCATCCCATGGCAAATCCCAGGGCGGGGTCCACGTACTTGGCGTCGTAGGTGGCGAAGGAGCCGGAGACGGGCATGTGGGTGGCCAGTTCGCCGAGGCTGGTCATCAGGAAGTAGACCATGAGGCCCATGGCTGCGTAGGCGACCAGTCCGCCGCCTGGTCCTGCCTTGGAGATGGTGGATCCGGAGGTCATGAAGAGCCCGGTGCCGATACAGCCACCCAGGGCAATCATGGAAACGTGCCGTGTCTTCAGGTTGCGCTGTACCTGATTCCCTTTGCCCTGTGCAGCTTTACGCTTCGTGGACGGGCTCTCGTGCCCGACCCTGCTGGTCGCCATAGCCTTATCTCTCCTCGACATGGTCTGAGGGCGCCATGGCGATGGCTTCCGTATGGTTCCGCAATCGTTCCGGCGGAATCTCATGAGGCAATCAGCCTGTAACAAGGTCCATAGCGCTCCGCAGCATCAAGCTGCGACAGTCCCGGGCTTCTTCAACCCGGACCCAGCGAGCCGGTCGTGTAGGACCGGGCCGCTTCGGCCGAGCCTCCTTTCGCCGAGGGTCGTCGACACCACACTGTCTGACCTCGGTTACTGTTAGGCTCGGCACCTCTTCAGTGACTTGTGATTACAGGACAGCCTAGAGCACTTCTCTGACAAGAGTCCGTACCCCCCTTATCCGGCCTCGGATCTTTACGGGACCGATACCTCACCTGTGTTGGTGCCGATGGGTCAGCTGGTAGGCCGCCAGGAGTATGGCCAGCCAGATGGGGCCGGCGATGACCGCTGGTCGGTAGCTGGGCGAGAAGCACATGAGCACCACCACGAGCGCCATGAAAGCCAAGACCATCCAGGGGGTCACCCGGGCCCAGGGGAGCTTGAAATGGAGGGCATCCAGGGCGTCTTTCCCGGTCCTGCCGGCAAGTTCGCCCGGTCCGCACCCTTCGGCGACGGCCTTACGGAAGTGCATCTCGGTCAGCATGATGATGGCCCAGTTGAGCATGGCGGCGATGGTGGCCACGCTCATCAGGTAGTTGAAGGCGAACCGGGGCCAGAGGAAGACCACCACAACGGCCAGGGCGATGACGCAGGCCGAGGTCAGAACGCCGGCATAGGGCACCCCGCCCTTGGAGAGCCGGCCCAGATATCGTGGTGCATTGCCCTGCTTCGCCAGGGAGTAAAGCATGCGGGAGTTGGAGTATAGGGCCGAGTTGTAGACGCTCATGACGGCCGTCAGGCAGACGAAGTTCAGGATACCGGCAGCGGCGTGGATGCCCACCGAATCGAAGATCTGCACAAAGGGGCTGACTACCATTCCTTGAGCGTTGGGCTTGCCGATGGCGTTCCAGGGAACGACGGCCATGATGACGCCGAGAGTAAGGATGTAGAAGACCAGTATTCTCCAAACGACGGCGTTTGTGGCCCTGGGGATGGTCTTGCGGGGGTCCGCCGTTTCTCCGGCGGTGATGCCGAGCAGCTCGGTGCCGCCGAAACTGAACATGACCACGGCCAGGGCCATGAGAAGGCCGGTCCATTGCCCGTCGGACCCCCGCTGCATCAGTCCGTTGGGGAGGAATCCTCCACCGACGGTGAACCAGTTCGAGAAGGATGCCTTGAGACCGCCTGCTGTGGGCAGGGCCAGGATGACCACGGCCAGGCCGCCGACAATCATGGCGATGATGGCCGCGATCTTGATGATGGCGAACCAGAACTCGAACTCGCCGAACTTGCTGACCCCCATCAGGTTGGCGGCCGTGATGACCACCAGGAAGAAGGCGGCGGAAACCCAGGCGGGGATGGACGGGAACCAGAAGTTGACGAAGGAACCCACCACGGAGAGCTCCACCATGGAAACCAGGACGTAGTTCAGCCAGTAGTTCCACCCCGATATGAATCCGGCCCTCTTGGACCAGTAACGGGTGGCATAGTAACTGAAGGCGCCGGATTTGGGGTCCTCCACGCTCATCTCGCTCAGGGCTCGGACGATCATGAAGATGGCCCAACCGCCAATCAGATAGGCGATGATGATGGCCGGGCCTGCCAGGGATATGGATTCTCCCGAACCATAGAAGAGTCCGGTGCCGATGGCCCCGCCCAGCGATATGAGTTGAATATGGCGGTTTTTCAGGGTTCTGCGCAGGGCTCCCTCCTGCGGGGTTGCCGGCGTATCCGTCTGCGCTGGGGGTGGGGTCTGAGTCATGTCTGGTCGCCGTTCCTTAGCTATGAAGCCATTGGTAGCCGTCAGCGTACCGGTGCTTACTGACGCGCCCACCGTATATGTCGAGGGTTGCCCCGGTCGGTGCTGTGTTTGCATAGTGGAACGGAAGGCTTGTGATTTGTGGTCATGCCGTTCACTGGTAAGCAATCGGCGCGCAACAATACCGGTATGTGTGTGCAAGGATGCGGTCCACGTTGGGCGCTCGATTCGAATGCCGGAAGTGATTCTCAACGCTGCACCTGCGGTACCGATAAGGACCGACGCGCTGATGTTCGGCGATGTGGTCGATGAAGAAGGAAGAGGAGGTGGAACCGATGGGGCAAGCCGGGAATACGCAGACCTCCGGTACCGAACAGGGTGCGGACGGATCCCGCGATCCATCCAATCAGATGGAGCGTGGATTGAGCAACCGCCATGTGCAGTTCATCGCCATTGGCGGCACAATCGGAACGGGTCTCTTTCTCGGGTCGGGTAAGTCCATCGCCCTGACCGGCCCTTCGATCATCCTGGTCTATATCGGCGTGGGCCTGGTCATGTATCTGCTCATGCGGGCCATTGGCGAACTCATGTATCGCAGCCCCAACCAACACACCTTCATCGCCTTCATCACCCGCTACCTGGGCAAGGGCTGGGGGTCCTTCGCCGGTTGGTCCTACTGGATCGTGCTGATTCTGATAGGCATGTCGGAACTGACGGCCGTGGGTACGTACTTCGTGACCTTCTTCGGCACCTTCGGTATCAACCTTGAGGCCTGGCGCGGCCTGATCGAGGTCTGCTTCCTGGCGGCCATGGTCTCCGTCAACCTGATTGCCGTCAAGGTCTTCGGCGAGACCGAGTTCTGGTTCTCAATGATCAAGATCACCCTGATTCTTGCCATGATTGTCACCGCCGTGGTCATGGTCATCGTCGGATTCCGCTACCCGGCCGTGCAGATGCCCGGTCTGGACCAGGTCAGCCCCGCAGGCCACGCCGGTCTGGATAACATACTCAACGGGCTCTCCCTGGCACCAAATGGGTGGTTGGCCTTCTTCATGAGTTTCCAGATGGTCTTCTTCGCCTACGAGATGATCGAGTTCGTGGGAGTTACGGTCTCCGAGACCCAGAACCCGCGCAAGGTCCTTCCCAAGGCCATCAACCAGATCATCATCCGCGTTCTCATCTTCTACGTCGGCGCCCTGATGGCCATCATGATGATCGTGCCCTGGCGCTCCTTCAAGCCCAACGCCGACGGGACCTTCGCCTCGCCTTTCGTCATGGTCTTCAGATACGCGGGCGTGGACTGGGCGGCGGGCCTGGTCTTCTTCGTGGTTATCACGGCAGCCTGCTCCTCCCTGAATTCCCTGCTCTATTCTGCCGGGCGTAACCTGTTCCAGCTGGCGGCAGGAGGCGGATCGCCTCTCATGCGGAGCCTGTACACAATCTCCCGCCGGGGCAGGGTGCCAGCCAGGGCCATCATCCTCTCCGGCGTCCTGATCCTGCTCTCGCCAATCCTCCACGCCCTGCCCGGTTTTGAGAACACCTTCGTCCTCTTCACTTCGGCATCCAGCGCGGTCATCATCTTCATCTACATCCTGACCCTCCTGGCCCATCACAGGTATCGAGCCAGCGACGACTTCATGCCCGACGGGTTCCTCATGCCCGCCTACAAGGTGACCGGCCCCATAGCCATCATCTTCTTCCTGGTGATCTACGTCTCCCTCTTCTTTGCCCCCGATACCCGAATCCCCGCCATCTTCGGCCTATGCTGGCTGGCGGTCTTTGGCGGCATCTGCCTGTGGAAGCATCGGAACGCGGTCGGGGTCGCAGGCTGAAACCCAGGGGTGACCGGTTGGGTCGGAGCCGCGCCGACGGCCCCGCCCGGGCAGAGGACAGGAAGAGCCCTATTGGCTGGTCCCGGCGTTGCTTAGTAGGGAAACTCATAAAAATCAAGTCTGTTTTTTCAGGCTGCCGTGCACTAGATTTGCTCTTTGATACCAAGAGAGCGCAGCGGTTTGCAGACATGGCGTGATGTACGCCGGGGGACTGTTGAGGGAGGGACCTGTTATGCGTCTTAAAGCCATGGCAAAACAAGCCTTGGCAGTAACGGGTTCCCTCCTGGCCTGCCTGCTGACTGTCCTGGCCGTATCCGCTTCCGGCCTTCTTCCTGTTCACACAGCTCTTGCCGCCGACAAGGCCTCTGGCTATGACACCTGGACCGATGTGTCCACAGCCATGGCCGAGGAACTGGATTCCGGACGTGAAGCCTACGCCCGTGGTGATAATGCGGGTGCAGCCTCGGACTTCATGGCGGCCTACAACTCTGTGTATGTGGCTTCCAATTTTGTAACGGCCACGGCCTCCACATTGGGGCAGGACCGTCGTTCCAATCTGGATCAGCGGTTCCAATCCCTCCAGTCACAGGCCTATGCACCAGGCAACCAAGGGCGGATCGATCAGGATACGCAGGCCCTGAAAGCCGATTTGGCCGATACTGCCGCCCAGCTCGACGCCAATGGTTCGCTGGCCAAGCCGAGGCAGTATGCCAAGGCCCAGGAGGAGCAGATCAAGGCGGACCGGAAACGTCTGGATGCCGCCAAGAAGCACAAGAACAAGGGCAAGGGCGACAAGACCTGGACCCAGGTGGCCGGTGAGATGACTCCCATCCTGGACCAGGCCTACAGGGCAGCGGCCGATGGCAGGGGTCAGGAGGGCTCCGATCTGGTCAACAAGGCCTACTACCAGTATTACGAAAAGCTGGGCTTCGAGAAGAACGTCATGAACGCCATCGGCGGTAGCCGGGTCTCGCAGGTGGAGTACCAGTTCAAGGAAACCCGCATGGCCATGGTCGGCGGGGAGTCACCGAAGAAGGTCAAGGGGTTGGTTGACGACCTCAAGGGAATGCTGGTCACTGATGCGGGCATCCTGGATGGAGGGGCGGCCGACAGCGTCAACAAATGGACCACCTTCCTGACCTCGGCCTTCGGTCAGGCCTTCATTGTTCTCCTCCGTGAGGGTCTTGAGGCCATCCTGGTTGTGGCCGCCATCATCGCCTACCTGGTCAAGTCCGGTTACAAGAGCAAGATTCGATACATATACTGGGGCATCCTTGCCGGTCTGGCCGGGAGCGGCCTGGTGGCCATCCTCTTCACCCTCCTCTTCAACGGAAACGGTCCTGAGCAGGAGATTCTGGAAGGCGTGGTCGCCCTGGTTGCCATGGTCATGCTGCTCTATACCAGCAACTGGATGCTCTCCAAATCCTCGGTGGACTCCTGGAACAGGTACATCAAGAACAAGACCGTGACCGCCATATCCCAGGGCAGTGTCATATCCCTGGCCCTTCTCTCCTTCCTGGCCGTCTTCAGGGAGGGAGCTGAAACGGTCATGTTCTACCAGGCCATCTTCGCCATGGCTCCCAGCGGCAGCAAGGAGATATGGACCGGATTTGCAGCTGCTGCTGTGGTGCTGGTCATCATCTTTGTCCTGATTCGGTTCACCTCGGTCAAGATACCCATCAGGCCCTTCTTCGTCATCACCAGTGCCTTGATGGCCATCATGGTGGTCATCTTCGCGGGCGGCGGTGTCCACGCCCTGATTGAGGGCGATCTGGTGCCGGCCACCTACCTGCCGGGCGTGCCGACCAGCGACTGGATAGGGCTTTATCCCTATGTGCAGTCCATCGGTGCCCAGGTCCTGGCACTGGTTGTGGTCATTGTCTTCGCCGTCATTTCGATTATCAGGAAGAACCGGAAGGAGTCGGTCCGGCAGTCCGATCAGGACGACTGAGGCCCTTGCCGCGACCTGCCCGGCACATACAAGACTCATGCCAATGAGACAGTCAGAAACCGAACGAACAAAGGAAAGAAAATGAAGAAGAGGAAATTCGCAGCCCTGGCTGCCCTGGTGCTCTCCGGAACACTGGTCCTGGCCGGTTGCGGTGGGGGCAAGAACGAGGGGGCCAAGGAAGCCCCCGCCCCCGATACAACCGCCAATTCCAAGTCGGAAGGCGACAAGGAAGACAGCAAGGGCGCAGGATTTGAAGAGATTCCGATTCCGCCCGATGATCAGCAGAAGGGACCGCTGAACATCGGCACCGTCTTCTTCCAGCCCATCGATATGGAGCCTGCCTCCATGGGCCTCAAGGCAGCGGATGCCAGCCTTCACCTGGAAGCCGATATCCATGCCCTGGCCGACAACAACCTGGGCTATGCCAAGGGTGAGTTCGTTCCCGACCTGACCGTCAACTACACGATTGAGAACAAGAACGACCCCAACGACAAGCAGTCCGGCACCTTCATGCAGATGAATGCCTCGGACGGCCCTCACTACGGTGCCAACATCAAGATGGACAAGGCTGGATCCTACAAGCTGACCTACTCCATCGAGTCCCCCGAAAAGAAGGGGTGGATGCTCCACGTCGATCCCGAGACCGGGGTCAAGGACCACTTCTGGACCGAGCCCATCGTGGTCAGCTGGGATTGGGACTACACGCCTCACCAGTGGTGATATGAGGGCTGGGTCGATCTGAGCCCCGGCAATGGGGTGCAGTTCGACCGGCCTGAAAAGCGGAAGGCGGCATACGGGCGCAGCGAGGATTGATTGGGCCCTGTATGCCGCTTCGTGCGATTAGCATGGTCGGGTGGGTGCTGGTCACCGCCATGCGCAGAATGTACGTGAAAGGCAGGCAAGATGCTTGAGCAATTCGTCGCGGTCCTGCCGGGAACGCTCGGGCCGGCCCTCCTGGTCATGGTCCTCAGCGTGCTACTGACCGTTGGTGAGGGGCGAGACAAGCCCCTGTCGTCCTCCTGGCGTCTGGTCGGGCTGGGTGTGGGCACCCTGGCGGCCATCGTATTTGCGGCACTCAGGGCCACCGCGGTCATCAACCGACGCAGTATGGTCAATTTCCCCACCCTGATAGCCTGTGTCATAGCCGATCTGGCCCTGATCTGGGTGGTGCTGGCAGCCGGGAGGCTGACCAGTGATTGGCATGACCACAGGGCCTCTCTGAACCTGGCCAACGGCCTGGCTGCCCTTGCCATCGCCCTCAGTGTCTTCAGGGCCTTGCCTGATGTGATTCTCCAACTGACGGCTTTTGTGGAGCCCAATTCTCCCGTATTCACCTCCGAAATGCTGCTTCGGGCGCTCGGTTTCGTCCTGGCCATAGCAACAGTCGTCATCGTGGCGGCCATCTTCCGATCCATGCATCGGACCTGTTCCCATAAGGCGTTTTCACTGGCTGCCCTTCTTGTGGTCGTGCTGACCCTGATTCAACATGGCACCGGGTTGCTGGCCCTGTTGCAGAACACCGGAGAGCTCATCCTGCATGGTCTCCCCTTCAGGATTATGGCCCTGCTCTATAACGCCAACCAGGCCATGGTCATCGTCCAGGTCTGTGTCTTCGTGATTCCCGCCGTAGTCTGCATGGTTGCGGGATTCCGCATGCCTGTGGAGGGGCAGACCGCATCAGTGAGCAGGCAGCACAAGGCCTTCCGTCGGCGAGCCCTGGCCTCATCCGTCTGGAGCCTGGTGGCGATGATCTTCGTTACCCTGGCCCTGACCGTGGGCACGGCCCAGGCCCACAAGGTGCCTGTGCTTTCGCCGCCCGAGGATTACTCCCTATCCAAGGAGACGGCGACCATCAAGTTCTCCCAGGTCAGCGATGGGCACCTGCACCGCTTCCAGTACAAGGCCAAGGACGGCACGGTCATGCGGTTCATCATCATCAAGAAGAACGGGGCGGCTTACGGAATCGGGCTGGATGCCTGCGAGAACTGCGGTGATGCCGGGTATTACGAAAAGGATGGCAAGATCATCTGCAAGAAGTGCGATGTGGCCATCAACCTGGCCACCATCGGCTTCAAGGGTGGGTGCAATCCGATTCCATTGCCCTATACCACCGGGCACGGCAGCATTCTGATCCAGACCGCCGATCTGGATGCCCTGTCCTCACACTTCAAGAGCTGAGGAGGTGCTGTCGGCATGTTTCTGATTCGAATGATTGTCAGGTCCTTCAGCCGCCAGTTCGGCAGAAGAATCCTCATAGCCGTGACCGTCTGCCTTTCCGCCTGCGTGGCCGTCGCCATGCTGGGGGTCGTCTTCGACGTGGGCGACAAGCTTAATGCCGAACTCTCCACCTATGGGTCCAACATCATCGTGCAGCCCAAGTCCGATGCGGTGGTCTCCGACCTATACGGTTCCCAGGCGAACCAGGCGAGTCAGGAGCAGTCCTCCCGCCCCGCCTCATACCTGAAGGAATCCGACGTACCGAAGATCAAGACCATCTTCTGGGCCTACAACATCACCGACTTTGCCCCGCAGCTCGACATCAAGGCGGGTGTGGACGGGGTCGAGGCCCCCGTGGTGGGGACCTGGTTCAGAAAGGACATCCACCTGGACAGCGGCGAGAGCACCACGGTCGGAGTCAGGGGACTCCGGTCCTGGTGGAAGGTTGAGGGTTCGTGGCCCGAGGACGGGCGTGACTCCTTGACCGGGGACCCGGCTCAGGGCATGATTGGCAAGGATCTGGCGGCCCGGTTGGGCGGTAAGCGGATTGGCGATACCGTTGGCTTGAAGATGGATGGACAGACCCAACAGGTCAGGATTGTCGGCATCTTCGATTCAGGCGATTCCGACTCCTCAGCCCTGTACGTGCCGACTTGGGCCTTGCAGAAGGTCTCCGGACTGCCCGACCAGGTGGACAGGGTGGAGGTCAAGGCCCTGACGACCCCCGAGAATGACCTGGCAAGGAAGGCCGCCCGTAATCCGGCCGCCCTCTCCCAGGACGAGTGGGAGACCTGGTACTGCACGGCCTATCCGTCGGCCATCGCCTACCAGATTGAGGAGGCCATACCGGGGGCTGTGGCCAAACAGGTTCGCCAGGTGGCGGCCCTCCAGGGTGACGTACTCCAGAAGACCCAGGCCGTCATGATTCTGATGACCATCCTGAGCCTCCTGGCTGCTGCCATCGCCGTGGCCAATCTGATGGCCGCCTCCATTTCCGAGCGATCATCGGAGTTTGCCCTGCTCAAGGTCCTGGGGGCCACCGACGGTGCTGTCTCACGGCTGGTCCTGGCCGAGACGGCCCTGATCAGCCTGATCGGAGCCGTGGTCGGCGCCCTGCTGGGGTCCGGGGTCGCGCAGATTGTCGGTCACGTCGTCTTTGGTTCGGGCATCACCATGCGGCCCATGGTCTTTGTCCTGGTCTTCGTTCTTCTGGCCCTGACCGTGCTGGTGGCATCCATTTCATCCATACGTTCCATTCTGAGACTTCGACCGGCGGAGGTGCTCCATGGCAGATGATTCCAAGCAGGGGGGTGGAATGACAGACCAATCAGGTAGGTCGGCCCACCGTCACGCACCAATGACCAACACCCGTATGTTCCTGACCATGCTCTTCGGGGCGGTGTTCCGGCGGCGCAGCAGGGCATCCATGGCGGTGGTGGCCTCCATGGTCGGGGCGGCCACCCTGTTCTGCCTGGCGGCCGTCTGCCTGGAGGTTCCCAGGCAGATGAATCAGGAAATGCGGGCCTACGGAGCCAACCTGGTGGTGACTCCCATCCAGCAGGCAGGCCAGTCTCGGCAGGGCATCGAGCCGGGCATGGTCAGCCACACCACGGAGATGGTCACGGCCAAGGCGCCGGCCAGGCATGCCACCTACCGGTACGAATCGGTCAGGGTCAACGCTGGATCGCACATGATGGCAGGGATTGATGCCGAGCAGGTGCGCCAGCTCAACCACCACTGGAATGTGGACGGGGAGTGGCCCAAGGTCGGTTCCGTCATGGTGGGGCGTGATCTGGCGGATGCACTGGGACTGAAACCGGGCAGCAGGATTACCGTCAGCTACAGGGCTTCGGACAACACCGATGATGCTCCCGTCGCGGGCACTGCCTCCGGGGCTGAACAGTCCGATGCCCAGCAGACTGCCGACGCGCAGGCGGAGATCCATTCCGCCTCAGGAGCTTCTTCCGGCGGGTCCGGGCACATGCACGGCATGGCCGGGATGCCCGACAATTCGGGTCAATCGAATGAGCAGGCCCAGGCGGGGAATTCTCCCGGCAATAGGGAGGCCCAGGCCCAGAGCCTGGCGCAGCAGGGGTCTCAAGCCCCGGTTGACGAGTCCATCGCCAAGGATGCCCAAGAGTCGGGTATGGAACTTCGGGTGGGCGGCATCGTTGATACCGGCGGTTCCGAGGATCAGATCATCTACGCCAGTCTGCATGACATGGAAGCGCTGACCGGAGCCAAACGAGGGTCCGATGTCATCGAGTACTCGGTCGATGCCATGGGGCCGGATCTGTCGGCAATAGCCAAGAGCATCAATGAAATGACCAGCATGGGGGTTACGGCACGGACGGTGGCCAGAATCACCTCCGGCGACACCCACACCATCACCATGCTCCAGACCCTCTTCTGGCTGGTCTCAATCGTCGTCCTGGTGCTGACCTTCGTGGGGGTAGGCACCACCATGGCCTCCATCGTCTCCCAGAGACGCAGTGAAATCGGTCTGCGCAAGGCCCTGGGAGCCTCATCAGGCAGCATTGGGGCGGAGTTCTACGCAGAGTCCGCCCTGTATGGGTTCCTGGGCGGGCTGATCGGTACCGCACTGGGATACCTGTTCGCCCGGCTGCTCTGCACCTCCGTCTTCCAGCGCTCGCTGGGCTTCAGCTGGTGGCTGGCCCTGACCTCGGTCCTGCTCAGCATCGTCATATCGGTAGTCGCATCCATCCGGCCTGTGCACAGGGCGTCACGCATCGACCCGGCACTGGTTCTCAGGGAGGAATAATCATGAAGGAACAAGAAGAGGTCCGGCAGGGAAAAGGCGGAAGCATGCTCCTCGATCTGGACCACGTATCCAAGATCTATGGCGACCTGCACGCGCTGGATGACCTGAACCTGAGTATCCCCCAGGGGCAATGGCTGGCCGTCGTGGGGTCGTCAGGATCAGGCAAGACCACCCTGATGAACATCCTGGGATGCATGGATACCCCTTCTGCGGGGTCGGTCCGGTTGGAGGGGCGCCCTCTGGAGGACCTGAACCCTTCCCAATTGGCGGATGTGCGTAAGAACGTGATTGGGTTGGTCTTCCAGAAGTTCTATCTGGTGCCTCACCTGACGGCCGTCGAGAACGTGATGGTGGCCCAGTACTACCACTCGGTGGTTGACGAGGACCAGGCCATGCAGGCCCTGGACCGGGTCGGTCTGGCCGACAGGGCTAAGCACCTACCCGGTCAGCTTTCAGGCGGGGAACAACAGCGCGTCTGCGTGGCCCGCGCTCTGATCAACGAGCCCAAGCTGATTCTGGCCGACGAGCCGACCGGTAACCTGGACGAGGCCAACGAGAAGATCGTGCTGGATCTGTTCCGGCAGCTGCATGACCAGGGGACCTCCCTGGTTGTCGTGACCCACGATGCCCTGGTGGCTTCCTGTGCGCAACGTGAGATTATGCTCAACCATGGTGTTCTGGTGGGTGAACAATGGAACGACGAGGATGCCCGACGGGCCTATGAGGAGATTGGCGGCAGGCCGGCTTTCAGTGGCAGTGCCGACAAGGAGGCTCAGTCGGGTGACGTTCCTGTCGGATTTCGGGATCCGACCAAGGCGGCCAAGACCGGCGGCGGGAATCGGATCGACTGAGCAGATGATGGAGGTCCCCATGAAGGATGATAAGCGGGATGGAATCAACAGGGAATCCCGGGCCGCGGACGATGCAACCGGATTCACCGGGGCCCAGGCCGGATCTTCCAGGTCACATGGGCTGACCGGGATTTCGGCCACCCTGGTGGGTCTGGTCGCGGCCGCCTCCCTCCTGGGTGGGTGCGGCCAGACCGATACCAAGCCCATGGACGATGAGTATGCGGGCAATGAGTCCAGCAGCGCTCCCGGTAACGGAGAGGCACAGGGACCTCAGGCCGGTGAGGGTGTGCCCAGTGCATCTTCGCGGGATGGAAGGCAGCCTGCCGCTTCCGATACCGGGCAGTATCAGGACGGGTCATATGCCTTGACGGGCCATTACGGCAAGGATGGTTCCGACAGCATCGATGTCGACCTGGATGTGTCGGGCGGCACCGTGCAATCGGTCAGGGTCTCCGGGAAGTCCGATTCCCCGGTCTCCAAAAAGCACATCGATGAGTTCGCCAAGGCCGTGCCCGGGGTGGTCGAGGGCAGACCCCTCAAGGATCTCAAGGTCAGCAAGGTGGCTGGTGCCAGCTGGACCTCGGATGCCTTCAACAAGGCTCTGGACCTGGCCCGGCAGGAGGCCTCGATTTCCCAGTAGCCTTGGGCGACGGTCGGTGATCCCATGTGCGGAATGCGAAGGGTGCCCGACACGGAACCAATCCGTGCCGGGCACCCTTCGCCTTGCCGGGGGATGATCGGTCGGCCGACTACTTCCCCGGATTCACTCGAAACTAGCGATCCCACCAGGGACGGAGCGGGTAGGAGTACGTGCCGGTCGCGGGGTCGGGCTTGATGCACTGGAACTGGTGCACCTGGATATTGTTGATTTCGAAGTTCAGGCGTGACCCGGCCATGTAGAGACCCCAGAGACGGGCCTTGGGCTCGCCGACCATGGTCTTGGCCTGCTCCCAGTTGTCCTGGAGGTTTTCGGTCCAGTGCTGCAGGGTCAGGGCGTAGTGCTGACGGAGGTTCTCCTGGGTCATGACCTCAAAACCGGTGTCCTGGATGGCCAGTTCGATTTCGGCCGGGCTGGCCAGCTCGCCATCGGGGAAGATATACCGGTCGATGAAGCCGCCGGCCCTCTTGTTGTCGTGGGAGTTGGTCCGGGTGATCTGGTGGTTGAGGAGGATGCCGCCGGGGCGGAGTTTGTCCATCATTTCCTTGAAGTAGGAGGGGTACTGCTTATATCCCACATGCTCCATCATGCCGATTGAGCAGATGCCGTCGAAGCCTGACTCGGGTACATCGCGATAATCCATCAGGCGGACCTCGGCCAGGTCGCCCAGGCCCTCCTTCCTGATCCACTCCTGGGCCCATTCCACCTGTTCCTCGGCCAGGGTGACACCGATGACATGGATGCCACGCTTGGCGGCGGCCACCTCCATCGAGCCCCATCCGCAGCCCACGTCAAGGAGCCGGTCGCCCTTCTTCAGGTTCATCTTGTCGAGGACCATGTTGAGCTTGTGCTCCTGGGCTGCCTCCAAGGTATCGGTCGGCTTCTCGAAGACGGCGCAGGTGTAGGTCATGGAGGACCCCAGGAAGAGGCGGTAGAAGTCGTTGGACTGGTCGTAATGGTAGCTGACCGTGGCCGCATCGCCCTTGCGGGTGTGGGGGCGCAGGCCCTCGGTCAGACGCTTGGCCAGGGAGGGGCCCTCGATTGCAGGAGGCTCGGGGATGCGAATCCCGTGCGAGAAGATGGCGGCGGCCATGCGGGCCAGATCGGCCTTGCCGGGCTTCTTGACGTACTTCTTCAGGGCCACCAGGTCCTTGAAGACCTGATAGGGATTGCCTGGCTGCAGGTCCGGCGAATCCAGGTCGCCCTGCAGGTAGGCCCGGGCCAGACCCAGGTCGTTCGGGTTCTCGGCGATGTAGTATATTGCGCGCGAGTTCTTGATCTCCAGATGGAGCGGTGCGGCCGAATCTCCGAAGTGCGATCCGTCGAAGGCGGTTATCTGAACCGGCGCGGCAGGGTCCAAAAAGAGCCCGATCATTTCCGCGACCGTCATATTGCTTCTGGCCATGAAGCCCCCTTTTCTGACGTCCTGATTGCGAATAAGCATGACAAATCAGGCCGCCTGTGGTTGTTTTCTGGACCCAACCGTACTCCTCGTACTGGCCTGTGCCGGTATTCTCTGAGCTGATGTGTGCCTTGTCGAATCCCCTTTTCGCTGGTAATGCTGGTGCTGAAAGTGAGGCGACCGTGATTGGTGAGGATAACCAGGAAGGGTTGATTTCGAATCCCGACAATGCCTCTTCACCGGGGAACCTGCGGGAAGAGGAGGTGCCCGCCTGGGTCGGTCGAACGCTGGTCCGGCTGGGGCACTCGAATTTTCGTGCCGGATTCAGTCTATCGGCCAGGGACCGCTCCTATGCCAGGGCCAGGGGGAAGGCAACCATCAACCGCCATGCCCACGAAATGCTGGTCAAAAGGGTCGGACCGGCCCATCCCTTGAAGGATGGGAAACAGACACCGTACAGAGGTCATCCTGTCTTCACGGCCCAGCATGCCACCGGTACCTGTTGCCGTGGATGCATCCAACGTTGGCACCATATTCCCAAGGGCCGCCCTCTGACCGACCGTGAGATCGATCGGTTGGCCGCCCTGGTCATGGGGTGGATCGAGCGCGATTTGATGCATCATCCAGCCTGATACCGGTCGGATGATGCACCGTGGCAGGGCCTTATCGGGGATGCTCGTTGGATGGGGGTTGACTGGCCCTATGCCTTTGCGGGTTTGGTTGAGCGGTCCGCACCTGCCGACTGCTTGGTCCCAAGCGCCTTCCTGGCTTCGGCCTTGAGCATTTCGGGGGTCTTCCGGGTGCCGTTTTTCTCGGCGTCCTTGATGATGGCCTTGACGTCCAGGTCCGGGTTCTGGTCCTGCGTGGCCACCAGGTCGCGGGCCTCCTGGCGGTTGAGGACCGTAGGCAGGGTGCCGGGCATGGGCTTGCGGGCTGTTTCGGCCAGGAAGAGGACGGTCACCAGGCCGCAGACCGAGGTGAACATGATCCAGTATGCCGGGGCCAGGCCCTTGCCTGTGGCTGTCACCAGGCCTTCCATGATGACCGGTGCCGTACCGCCGAAGACGGCCACGGCCAGGTTGTAGGAAAGTCCCATACCGCCGTAGCGCGAGGCGGTGGGGAAGAGGGCGGGCAGGGTCGAGGCCAGATTGGCCACAAAGAAGATGACCGGTATGGCCAGGAGGACCAGGCCGGCGAAGACCGCGCCCGTGGTGCTCTGTTCCAGAATCCTGAAGGCCGGAAGGGAGAGGCACAGTCCGGTGAAGGCGCCCATGAAGAGTACCTTTTTGCGACCGAACCTGTCGGAGAGGGCACCGGTGATGGGGATGCAGAAGGCCACCAGGAGGAGGACGGGCAGGGATAGCAGGTTGGCCTGGGCCGTGTTGTAGTGGAGGGTGCCTGTCAGATAGGTGGGCATGTAGGCCGTCAGGGTGTAGCTGAGGGTGTTGGCCGCGGCCACCAGGATGAAGGCCATGAGCAGTTCCTTCCAGTACCCTCGGATTAGGTCGCCCAGGCCCTTGTGTTCGCTCTTGGTCTTCTCGTCCGTAACGGCTTGCGCCTGCTCAAAGGCCGGGGTGTCCTGGACCTTCGCCCTGAAGTAGACGGCGATGCCTGCCAGGGGAAGGGCGATGATGAAGGGGATGCGCCAGCCCCAGGCAAGCATGGCCTCGGGTGAGAGCTGGAACTCCAGGAGTGAGACCAGACCGGCCCCGAAGGCATAACCCAGGTAGGAACCCACGTCCAAAAGGGAAGCAAAGAAGCCGCGATGCCGGTCGGGGGCATACTCGGTGACCATGGTCGATGCACCGGCATATTCTCCACCGGTCGAGAATCCCTGGACCAGCTTGAGCAGGATCAGAAGGATGGGGGCCAGCGGGCCCACGGCCGCGTACCCTGGTAGGACTCCGATCAGCAGTGTGGCTGCCGACATGCTCAGGAGGGTGAAAGCCAGGATTCGTTGCCGGCCCAGCTTGTCGCCGAGCTGGCCCAGCACCACACCGCCCAGGGGTCGGGCGATGAAGGTTACCGCGAACACACCCAAAGAGAAGAGACGCTGAATGGCATCCGAAGCGTCGGAGAGGAAGACCCGGCCGATGGTCACGGCCAGGTAGCCGTAGACTCCCACGTCGTACCACTCCATGAAGTTGCCGACCACGGTGCCGGCGATGGCCCGTTTCAGTGTCGACGCATCGACCACGTTGATGTCAGTGAGATGCAGGCGCTGGTTCCAGCTTCGGTGGGGATGCTGGTTGCGCTTCCTGGTCCTGCCTTTGGCAGCGGGCCCAGTCTTTCCGCCCCGCCCATGACCCTGCTTCGAATTGAGATTATTTCCGTCGGTTGAACTTGATTCCTCTTGTGCCATCATTCCTTCTTCGGCCCCCTGGCCGTACTGCATTTTGAGTGTTTTGGTATCCCTCAGTGGTCTCCTATCAGGTGGTTTTTAGGAAAATGCCATGAAAATACACTGTAACACTCGGGTCTTGGCGAGGGCCGGATATGAAAGGAGCCCCGCTATTGCGGGGCATACTGACACCGCGGCATAGAGCCTGATGCCGAATCCTGTCGCTTGCGGGGCAGAAGAGCGGTGTAGGCGAATGCCGCTGGTTACGGTCGGTTCAGAGAATCTGACAGAATTCGATGGTCTCCCTGTTGGGTCCGTAAACGTTGAAGTAGCGGATGCCGCGATCCCAGAAGGTGGGGATGGACTGGATGCCGTCTTCCTTGATCTCCAACCCCAGATCCCTGGCATTCTGATAGGCGGCTTCGATATCCGGGGTATCCAGGGCCCAATGATTGATGGCTCCAGTGGTCAACGGGGCCTCTTCGCCTTCCCAGGTCTCGATGGTCAGGTGACCATAACGCATGAAGGCGCAACGGTTCTCTCCGTTGGGGAAGACTCCCACCAGCTCGAAACCGAGCTTGGCGGTATAGAAGTCAACGGTCTCATCCAGGTTATGGGCAATCATGCCTGAGTGCTGGAGGTCTGTGGTGAATGCCGACATTGGCTGCATGGATAACTCCTTTGTTGTGGCGAGCACCGTATTCTGACGTATGGCCGATACGTGCTGCTGGAACCATGGTATGCGATGCTCGGTACGGAACCTCTGGTGCCGGTTGCGCTTGCGCGGTCCTCAGTCCCCGAAGGCGACCACCGCCTTGATGACACCGCCGATCGATCCGGACATCAGGTCGGGCACTTGTTCGAGGCTCAATATGTGGGTGACCAGACCTGCGATATCCAGGCGAGCGGAGGCAAGGAGGCTGATGGCGTCGCCGAATGAACACGGGTTGCTGAAGGACCCCTTGATGGTCAGCTCCTTGCGGTAGATGTCATAGGCGTTCATCGTGAATCGGGCATCAGGGCGGCCAACACCGAACATGAGCACCTGGGCCCCACGGCGGCAGGCCTTGATGGCCATGGTCTCGGCGGCGGGAACCCCGACGGCTTCGATCACCAGGTCATAGTGGTCCCGGGGCGGTGTCTGTCTCCGCTTGTCCGACCTGTAGACGGCATGAAGGTTGTTCAGCGCCTTCCCTCTGGCCAGTTTCGTCTCGCTCAATCCGACCATGTCGATCTGAAAGATGCCCTGAATCCTGAGGAGCTGGGCAAAGAGCTGTGCCATGAATCCATCCCCAACAATCAGGGCACGCTGGTTGGGCCGCAGATCCAGGCATCGGATGCCATGCAAGGCGCAGGATAGGGGACCGATGGCAGTGGACTCCAGAAACTCCAATCGATCGGGCAGCCGGTAGACCACCTCGGCCGGGGCGGAGAAGTACTCGGCCATCCCGCCTCCGCGGGTCACACCGATGACCGCCAGGTGTCGGCAGAGTTCGGGTCTGCCGTTTCGGCAGTAATCGCAACGATGACAGGTGATGTTAGGGTCCACGGCCACCCTGTCCCCCTCGGCCGCCTGGTCTCCGTCAGCCAGGGTGACCGACCGGGTGCCGATGGCCGCCACAGTTCCGCAGCTCTCGTGCCCCAGGATAATCGGGAGATTGGCCTCAATCGAACCCTGTGCTCCCTGGTAGATGCCGCGATCTGTGCTGGATATGCCTGTAAAGGCGGTGCGGATGAGAACCTCTCCTGCCTTGGGCCGAGGAACCGGAACCTGCCTCATGTGCAGGCCGCGTGTTCTGTCCAATACCAGTGCCCTCATGATGGTTTCCCTCCGCCGGCCGCGGTGCAGGTTTGCTCGTCGCTGTGCTTACTGCTCTTCCGGTATTTCGGCTTGGACCTTGTGCATACCTATAGGGTGAATCGTCTTCGGACTGATACCCCTCATCTGATTGAGGGGTTGGGTGCCGGAGTTCTCGACTGCCTGGTTTCATCCTAGGGTCGCCAGGATTTGGAATCCGGTGCTTTTCTGCCGAATATCGGTATTATTTTGCCCTTTTCTTGGATAGGATGGGTAGTCTCGCCCTGGCAGTGACAGGGTTGGCAAAGGTGCCGTTGAGGCTCTCTCCCTGTGTGCGATCAGTTGTGCTGAGCGTGACCGATTGGGTCAAGAGCAACAGGCCGTTTCCCCGCACATATCGGAGGTGGGTGAGCATGGGCAGTCATGTCGATGGGCGGGCGGATTTGGAGGTGGTCCTGCCTCGGAGCGGCGAGAGCATCCGCTGGGTGGAGCACGGGTACCCTTCGGCTCTGGCCCGGTGGCATCACCACATCGAAATTGAGATCCATCTGATCCGCAAGGGTAGGGGAATGATGATGGCCGGGGATGGGATGGTGCCTTTTGATTCGGGGCAGGTTTCCCTCCTGGGGAGCGATGTTCCCCATAATTGGATTTCGGAATTGAACCCGGGTGAGGTGTCCATTCCCAAGCGGGATGTGGCCTGCCAGGTTCATCCCGAGCGCATCCGAGCCCTGGCGCGGATTTTTCCCGAGGCCGGGAGGATACTGACCCTGTTGAGACGGGGTGGGCAGGCCCTTGTCCTGTCAGGCGCATCCGCGCGCCGAGCGGCCACCATCCTGATTGGTATGGGGGCGCATCATGATCTTGATCGACTGATTGACCTCCTGACGATTTTCCGTATCTTCATCCAGGCCCCTCGCCGGGAGTGGACGACAGTGGTCACACCGGGTTACGTGGCGGAGGCGCCCGACGGTATGACGGAACGGGTCAACCAGGTCCTGGCGTATATCACGGCACATATCGCAGACCGGATTACCTTGGAGGAGGTCGCTGCCCAGGCGGTCATGAGTCCCTCAGCGTTCTCCCGTTTCTTCAAGGAGGCGGCGGGAATCAACTTTTCCGCCTTGGTCTCCCGGCTGCGGACTGCACGCGCCTCCCTCCTCCTGGTCACCACCGATCTGCCCATCGCCAGGATTCAGTCCATGAGCGGGTTCGGTAATGCCGCCAACTTCAACCGTCGCTTCAAGATGGAGACTGGCACGACTCCGCGTGCCTACCGCCGGACGTATCGGCGCTGAGGCCGTTGATTCCTCTTCAAGTAATGAAGTAAGCAAATGGACGAACTATGTCCGAATGATGGATGCTGTTTGGGGGGATACGCACGGGTGCTCTAGCATCGTCCCCATGAGGAAAATGACATCACGGCAGTCCTGGTTGCCCATGGGTGTCTTTTTCTATGTCGATGCCCGATGGCGTTGATGTCCTTCGCCTGATGGGCCAGAACCGGCTCGGTTCTTCTTCTGATTCATATATCCGCCTCGGTGTTTGAGGTCTCTTTTTCCATTGTTGACGGGTGTGGGGCCATCGGATGGCTTGGATTCATGCCGTATTGGATACCTGCCTCGACCCGGGTGCACTCGCACCATGAGAGGTTCATCCCCCGTCTTTCCAATCGCAGCATCCGACCAAGGGAGTGCCGGTATGACCATCAATGCAACCATGGAATCCCACCAATTCGTCAGCGACCTTGACGCCCTGTCCATATACAGGCGCTTGCGCACCAGGTATCGGGAGGATCAGCTCTTCCTCCTGGAGTCCCTGAGTGGTCCCGATCCGGACAGGAACCGTTCGGTGATTGGATTCGAGCCCATGTTGACCCTGAGTGTGACGGACCACGTTATGACCATTGATCCGCTGGGTAACGTACAGCTGGCAGGTCTGTTGGAGGTCTTCGGCCGGATTGAGCAGGGGGTGGTTCGCCATCCGGTCCCCGACATCCAGGAGGTGTTCGCGGTGCTGAGGGGGATTGAGTCCTCCTTCGCCATCAGCGGCGGCCATGAAGGCCCCTTCGGGATGGGATGGTTCGGCTACTTCGGGTATGACACCATTTTCATGATTGAGGACCTGGAAGAACGCATTCCCAGGGATGCGGCCCTGCCGGTCATCTCGCTGACCCTCTACCGGGGAATCATCACCCTGGACCTGAAGGCTGGCGGCCACTGCGCCACGCTGATCCATCTGAGCGGCGACCCTGGCGGGTACGACATCCGGGATGGTCGGGGAAGCAGGGAAAGCGACAGTCCGGTAGGGCAGGAAGACGCCGGTGGCATTGCGTACAGCAGGCTTGACGGGCAGCCGGATGGGAAGAGCGTTGGGCATGAGTCCGACCGGTTTGCGGAAATGCTGGGCCTGCTGCAATCTGACGCACCCCTTGCGGAAGACCTTGCCCGGACCGGTGCAGGGCCTGAGGATGCCGGATCGGACTTCCCCTACAGCGCCCACGACACGATTGACCGGGACCTCTTCTATCGGTGGTTTGCCAAGGGTAAGGAGCACATAGCCCAGGGAGATGTGTACCAGCTCCAGCTCGGGCATGAGATTCAGGTGGACTCCAGGATTCCGCCCTTCCAGGTCTACCAGCGGCTGCGCCGGCAGGACCCGTCCCCCTATATGTACTATTTCGTGACTCCCCAAGGGGTGCATGTCATCGGCGCCAGCCCCGAGCTCTTCATCGGGCTGACCCCTGATGGTGACATAACCCTGAGGCCCATCGCAGGAACTGTCGGCAATCCCGGAGATGATGAGGCCCGCCAGGCGGCCATCAGGCAGCTGACCGGCGACCCCAAGGAACGGGCCGAGCACCTGATGCTGGTGGATTTGGGGCGCAACGACGTAGCCAGGTGCTGCACACCCGAATCCTTGGAGGTGGACCGGCTGATGACCACCGAGGTTTACTCCCACGTCATTCATATGGTCTCGGATGTGGTCGGTCGAATCCGGCCTGGCCTGGACAAGTACGACGTCTTCTCGGCCGCCTTCCCCGCCGGCACCATGACAGGAACCCCCAAGGTACGCGCCGTGGAGATCATCGAGGAGACCGAGGTCAGTTCGCGCGGGGTATATGCCGGAGCGGTGGGCTTCCTCGGATTTGACGGTCAGGTCCTGACGGCGCTGTGCATAAGGACGGCTTCTTACCATTCGGGCAGATACCACCTGCGCGCCTCGGCCGGAATCGTCGAGGATTCTCAGCCGGAAAGCGAATGGCAGGAAACCATGAAGAAGATGAGTTCTGCCTATCTGGCCATCACCGGAAAGGAGCTGGCCCATGAGAGTCTTGCTGGTTGATGCCTTCGACAGTTTCGTCTATGTGGTCAAGAACTACGTGGACCTGTTGGGCGCCGATACGACCATTGTCCGGGTGAACCACCTGGCCGAGGTGGATCCGCTCACCTTCGATGCGGTCATCTTGGGCCCTGGACCGGGCCATCCGGAGGACTGCGGCTACCTGGAGCTCCTTGACCGGGTTGCAGGACGGAAGCCGGTATTCGGCATCTGCCTGGGCATGCAGGCCATCGCAGTACATGCCGGAGCCCAGGTGGTCAGGGCCTCCAGCCGTCAGCACGGTAAGGTGAGCCGGATAAGAAACGACGGGAGGGGCTGCTTCACAGGGTTACCCGACACCTTTGAGGTGACCAGGTACCATTCCCTGGTTGCCGATGAGACTTCGGTCGGGCAGGTCGCCGATCTGGAGATCAGTGCGCGCTCGCTTCTGGACGGGTATGTGATGGGCCTGAGACGTGGTCGATCGCTCATGGAGGGTGTCCAATTCCACCCCGAGAGCATCGGCAGCCAGTATGGTCACCAGGTGATTGGCAACTTCTTCCGGGAGTACTGCGGCCCGTCTGCTGGGAACTGACCCGTTGCGGTCGGCTGTCGGTAATGGGGGCCGACCGCACCCGAAGTCCGTATCAGGACATCTCGCTACGGCCCTGGCGCCAGTATCCCATGAAGGAGACACTGCGTCGGTCCATTCCGTGGTCTCTGACCAGCATGCGCCTCAGGTCACGGACGGTGGCTGCCTCGCCGGCAATCCAGGCATACAGGTCATCGGTTTGGATGACGGTATCCGCCTCGGCGGAATCGGATGTCTCCCAGAGCAGCTCGCGGTCGATATCGATTTCCTTGAATTCCTTGGAGGATTGAGCGGCCTCGTCCGAGTCGGAATGGACCGGCAGGTCATCCAGGAGGTTGTGCATGGCCTCGGTAAGGGCATGGCCGTGGCCGGACTCGTCGCGCACCGTCCAGATGACGCGAATGCCCTCGGGTGTTTGTAGGGGGAGGCGGTCCTCTTCGGTCGGGACTTCAATCACCACCACCCCATCGCCATGCCACTGGTCGCGAACCAGGCTTTCCATTATGGCGGCGATGGCCGGGAGTGCCGTTTCATCACCCGCCAGGAGGATATGCCTGGATTGGCCCGGGTGAAAATCAAGTCCTGGAACCTGTCCTCCGACCCTTCCATCGGGGCCGATGATGACGGCTTTGTCGCCTGGCTTGGCCTGCTCCGCGAAGGTTCCGGCAGGTCCGGAAGGATCGTGGATGACGAAGTCCACATCCATTTCCCCGATTTCGGGCCTGAGAGCGCGAACCGTGTAGGTACGCATCGGGTTGCGGCGTTCCGTGGGGAGGGCCCTCCATTCCTGTAGCCAACCAAGCGGAACGTCTGGGGCAACCTCAAAGAAGGAGGGGTCAGGCACTGATCCGTCCGGAAGGGGAAGGATGATTTTGATCCTCTCGTCGTATCCCGCATCGGCGAAGATCTTCAGGTCGGGGCTCTTGAAGACGATGCGACGGAAGTGGGGCGAGAGCGTTTCCGTTTTGGCCACGGTGACGTGGAAGGGAATCAGGGATACGGGGTGGTTGGCGGGAAGTTCCATGGTCATCTCTCTTTCGGTTGGGTTTTATGGCCTGCCCTCGGATTCAGGCCTGTTGGGTGGGTGCCCGGATTGCCGAGAATCAGGACACCGGGTTTGGTGTCATAGGGCTGGGTTGTTGTGTTTCGGATTATCGGATGCCGAATCATGGGGATGTACATTACCGGGGCCTAACGGAGTGGGCTCCGAGGCTATGGAGGGGAGCAGGTGTCATCAGTGGAGTGCCGGTGGACTCATCCTTCACCACGGTGGACGCGATGTCGAATACTTCCGTGACCAGGCTCTCGGTCATGACCTCGTCGGGAGCGCCCAGGGCGACCCTTTTGCCATCCTTGATGGCCAGGATCCAATCCGAGTACCTGGCGGCCATGTTCAGGTCGTGGAGAACCATGACTACCGTGACGCCCTCCTGTCTGTTCAGGGTGCTCAGCAGGTCAAGCACCTCAAGCTGGTAGGCGATGTCCAGGTAAGTGGTCGGCTCGTCAAGAAGGAGTATGTCGGTCTGCTGGGCGAGGGTCAGGGCAATCCAGGCGCGCTGGCGCTGGCCTCCGGACAGGCGGTCGATTGGACACCCCGCCATATCGGTCAGTCCGGTCAGGGCAAGGGCCCGTTCCACCGCCTTTTCGTCCTTGGTCGTCCACCGTTCGACGAAGTGGTGGTGGGGGTATCGGCCGCGAGCGACCAGGTCGGCGATGGTGATGCCGGCGGGGGCTGACGGGTTCTGTGGCAGCAGCCCCAGAATCGTTGCAACCTTGCGGGTGGGGATGCTGGTGATGGGCTCTCCATCCAGCATGACGGCCCCCGAGGCCGGTTTCAGTATCCTGGCCATGGCCTTGAGGAAGGTTGATTTTCCGCACCCGTTGGGTCCGATGATGGACCCCATCGTGTGTGGGGGTATATCCAGACTCAGGTCCTCGATGACCGTACGCCCGCCATAGGTGAGGCGAAGGTGCGAGGCAGTCAGCTTATGCGCGCTGCTCCAGGAGTCGTGTGCCAGGGGTGACGTCATGATGTTCAGAGCTCCTGTCTGCGGGTCATGAGGACCATGATCAGGATGAGGACGGGGCCGCCCACAATGCTGGTGATGATGCCGACCGGCACCTGGGTTGTGGGCAGATGTTGAGCGACGATGTCCGACCCCAGAACCAGGCAACCTCCCACCAGGCCCGACTGGATAAGGGCCGATGTTCCCCGACCAACCAGGACTGCGGCGATGGGGCCGGAGAGGAACGAAACGAAGGAGATGGGACCGGTGGTCGCCGTTGCGACAGCCAGGAGCAGCACACCCACGATAATCACCTCGAACTGGACACGGCTTACCCTGACTCCCAGTCCGGCGGCCATCTCCGGTCCCAGCTGCAGTGTGCTGACATTCCTGTCGAGTGCCAGCAGGAGCATGGCGCCGACGAGGGTTGTTGTTGCCAGTATGGGTAGATCGGACCACTGGGCATCGGCCAGGCTGCCCGTCAGCCACCGGGTTGCTGCCTGGATGTCCCATTGGTTGCTGCGAATCATCAGCCAGGAACCCAGAGCATTGAACCCTGCGGCCACTCCGATTCCGATCAGTATCAGCCGGGTCGGGTCGAACGAACCGCGCCAGGCCAGGGCCATGACCAGGAGGGCTGTCAGGAGACCGCCCATGACCGCCAGGCAGGCCAAGGGCATGCCCGACAGGCCCAATACGACAATGCCGAAGATGGCGGCCGTGTTGGCTCCTGCCGTGATGCCGATGATATCCGGGCTGGCCATCATGTTGCGCAGGAGGTGTTGGAAACCAATTCCGGCCATGCCGAATGCGATGCCGGCGGCGCAGCCGATCAGTGCCCTGGGCATGCGGAGTTGGAGAATCACGAATCTGGTCCCTTCGTCTCCCTGCCCCAGGAGTGCTCCAATCAGGTCGCTCATGGAGTATGTGCGATGTCCCAGAGCCAGGTCGGACAGCGCGAGAGCAACCAGGAGTATCACAAGCAGGATGGTGACTGCCAGTGAACGAACGGTATGGGTCCGTCGTATCCGTTGCAGGTCGGTCATCGCATCGGGTCTATGCGATTTCTGAAGGGCGGGGTTATCGCCACGAACGGGAGGAGCGACCATGCCTATACCTCCGCGGTTCTTCTGCGCCCGGCCAGAATCACGAATACGGGAGCCCCAATCAGTGCCGTGACGATGCCGACCTCCACATCGGATGGACGGGTGATTATCCTGCCCACCACGTCGGCGCCAACCACCAGAAGGGGGCCGATGAGGATGCTCAAGGCCATGATTCGTCTGTAGTCGGGTCCTATAAGCAGTCGTGCCACATGGGGGACCACCAGTCCGACGAAGCCAATCGGACCCGCCAGTGCCGTACAGGAGGCGCAGAGGAGTATCGCCGCAAGCCAGGCCAGGCTGCGGACACGTCCGACGTGCATGCCCAGTCCTTCGGCCATCTGATCACCCAGGGTCAAGGCGTTGATTCCGGGCGTCAGGCAGAAGGCGAGTATCAGTCCAAGAGCGAGAAGAGGCAGGACCGGCATCATGAGGTCGAACCGGGCGCCCGAGATTCCGCCAACCTGCCAGAAGCGATATGAGCTGATGACATTGATGCGCGGCAGAAGAATGGCGGAGGTAAGAGACCCCAGTACCGAACTGATCACGACGCCGGCCAGGGTCAGTCGCAGCGGCGATGGGCCGGATGGCCCCAGGGAGCCTATGGCCCAGACGACCAGTGCGGTCGTCGCACTGCCCAGCAGCCCCACCCAGACATACTGGGCCGGGGTCGATAGGGAGAAGAAGGCCATGGAGCAGGCGATCGCCAGGGCCGCCCCCGTATTGAAACCCAGAATCGACGGGTCCGCCAGTGGATTGCGAGATATGCCCTGCATCAGGGTCCCGGCCACCCCGAGCCCGGCACCGACCAGGAGGCCGAGGACGGTGCGGGGGATTCTCAGGCGGATGGCCGAGGTTGCGATGTCATCCGAGGAGGCGGACAGGGCGTGGAGGATGTCGGAGGGGCTGACGGAGCGGGAGCCGAAAACCAGGGACAGGGCGCAGACCATGACCAGGCAGACCGCCAGAATCAGCCCGGACAGGACCATGGGTCCGTTTCCGTTGCGATGCATGGCTACCCGCCGGGTGCCTGGGTGCGAAGTCACTCCCGACCGCATATATGTGCCACCTCCCCCTCTTTCATCCCCTTACCTGCGGCCTGATCAGACCTTGGCGGCAGCCTCGCCCAGAAGTTGCGCGTAGGTGTTGGTCGTCTTTTGGATGGACAGGGCCGAGGGGTCAAGGGCATTGGCCATCTCGCTGTCATTGTCGATGACCACGACGGATCCGCGCTCAACTGCGGGAATCTTGGAGAGGAGGGGGTCCTTGCGCATCGCTTCAAGCAGGTCCGGGGTGCCGTAGGTAACGATGATGTCGACATCCTTGTACCTGTCGGCATGCTCGGAGGAGATCTCCTTGTAGAAGTTCTTGGTGCTCTTGGAGTCCTCCTTGATGGACTCCGGAGTCTCCATACCGAGGTCGTTCAGGAACTGAGGCCGGGCGTCGGAGGTGGTGTAGACGCTGAACTTAGAGAGCTTGGAAGCATCGAAATACATAACTGCCGCGGTCTTGCCCTTGATGGCCGGTTGGGTCTCTCCGGCCTTTGAGATGCGCTCCTCCAGGTCGGATATCAGCTGCTTGCCCTTTTCGGGTTCTCCGATGGCTTTGGCTGTGGACGTGATGACCTTGCGCCAGGGGTCGCCCCAGGCAACCTCTTGATAGGCGATTGTCGGCGCAATCTTGCTCAAGGTGTCATACTGCTTCTTGGTCATGCCGGAGAGCAGGCCGATGATTAGATCGGGCTTGGACGCGGCGATGGCCTCGACATCGATGCCGTCCGATTCGTCATGCAGCTTGGGCATATCCGCCTTGGCCACATGCATCTCATCCAGGGCATCCTTGGTCCAGGGCAGATACCCTCCATCCACGGTCTTGCCGAAGGAGTTCTTCTGGATGCTGACCGGCACGACCCCCAAGGCGATGAGGTTGTCGGGAGTGGCCCATCCGACGGTGGCGATGCGCTTGGGCTTGGAAGGGATCGAGGTGGTGCCGTAAACATGATCGATCTTGACGGGGAAGGAATCCTGCTGCCCGGAGGTTGTAGTCTCGCTGGACGTGGCTGTCTGCGAATTCTGCCCGCAGGCGCCTAGAAAGAGCGTGGAGCTCGCCAGTACAGTGACGATCGCGATGGCGCGTTTGAGTCGAGTCAGGGGAAGGGATGTTCGAGTATGCATGTGGTTCCTTTGATTGTGCTGTGAAATTGGCATGGCGCACCAGAGCCAGATACCAGATTTAGCATCGGGGCGACAGGAAGAAAAGAGTTGATTTCCTTAGCCGCTTGTGTTAGACGGAGCGCTTGTATTTGGGGGTGTGCAATTGGAAATGCCCTGCCGGAACGTTCATGTTTCGTATAGCCTGATGATGCGCAATACACGCTTCTGTGCGTTGCTTTGACGTCAAAATCTCAACATACAAATAAAACAGAGATAGGCAATACAGTCGGCTTTACAGTGAAGGTAAAGCCAAATTCATGTGGTTGCATAGACAGGACAATGTAGTAACTCTAAAGGGGAACAAAAGTGTGACCAGTGATATAGCCGAGTGGTGACTGAACAATCTGAAGGGGAATTCGATGGAAATCGAACCGCCTCTTCATCGTCTTGTTTCTCAACCCGTACCCGCCATCCTCCTGCGCAGCGGCCTGAAATGGGCTATTGACAATCAGACCCTGGTGGAGCGCCACCCCTTACGACCTGCTTGATGAATAATGACACCGAAAGGCTCCGGAATGGGCAATATCGAATTGAGCGTATCGAATCTAACTGTTCGGATAAAGAACAAGACGATTCTCTCTCATCTCTCATTGGAGGTTGAAGAAGGGGCCTTCCACGGGGTCATCGGGCCCAATGGTGCGGGAAAGACAACGCTGTTCACTGTCTTGCAGGGATTGCAAAAGCCGACCGAGGGAACGGTATCGGTTCTGGGCAAGGCACCCTATCCGCGGAACCTGGCCTTGCTTCGTCAAATAGGTATCCAGCCGCAGCAGTCCTCCTTCTTCCCCAAAACAACGCTCGTTGAGCACCTTACTGCGGTGGCGGATATCTACCAGGTGCCCCGGTCTCGTGTGGACGATCTGGTTGATGCGCTGAAACTGAATCATGTGGCATCCAACAAGGTTGAATCACTATCCGGCGGTGAACGGCAGAGATTGGCTATCGCCACGGCTGTCATCCATCGTCCTCGTCTGCTCTTTTTGGATGAGCCGACTGCCGCCCTCGACCCCGAGTCACGCCACGATCTTGTGGGCCTGCTCAAATCGAATCAGCAATTGGCCGCCACGGTTCTTTACACGACGCACCATCTGGATGAGGCGGAGCGGTTGTGCAGCATGGTCTCGATCTTGGCTGATAAGCATATTCTCGTGACGGCCAGTCCCAGCAGGCTTATTGCGCAAGCGGAGATGGAGTCAACCATCCTTCTTCCAAATGCCTTGGATCAGGCCGATCATGTGGTTCACCTCGTAGGAAGTGACTATGTAAAGGTCACACCCGACGGTTTATCAGTGCGTACCCGGGATACTGGAGTTACCTTCGCGAAATTGGTTGATTCCGGAATCAATACAAGCCAGGCGCAAGTCAAGGATGGGCGTCTTGAGGATGTCTATCTTCGCCTGCTCGAAAAGGAGAACGTCGAATGAACAGCTTCAGAACCCTATTCAAGTTGATGTTCCACTATGATCTTCGCGACTGGTCCACGATGGTTTTCACCTTCCTCTTCCCTGTAGCATTGCTATTGGTTTTGGTCCTGTCTTTTAAGAGCTTCGTTCATGGAGTTGATATCGTCAGTCAAATCAGCGCCAATGTCATTGCATTTGGCGCAGCCTACGTGGGTATTTTCTCGGGTGCTTCGCACATTGCTACCTGGCACGAGAATGGCATGCTTCGGACGGTCCGCAATTTCCCCCTATCCTCGAATGTGATTATCTTCTCCCAGGCCGTGGTGGGTATCGTCGTCCTGCTGGCCCAGGCTGTGGTGCTTGTAATCATGGGAATGATCATGGGGATGGCGCTGAAACCGACGTTTTTGTCGGGATTGCTCCCTCTGGTTCTTGGCTACCTCCTGTTCTTTTTCTTGGGCGTCATCATCGCCCTGATAATTCCCTCCATTGCAGGCGTATCCATCTTTGCGAACATCATTATTCTGCCCCTGGGCTTTATCGGCGGAGCCATGATGCCTGTATGGATGTTGCCGTCTTGGGTGCAGACCATTGCACCGTATACGCCCTTGTATCACATGAGGGAGGCACTGTCGATGATGCTGATCGGGTCGGGCACCTGGACTCATGCCTGGATCGGACTCCTGTACCTCGCCGTGGGTTGCATTCCATTGGGGCTCATCTCTGTGTACGGTTTCCGCTGGAAATAAGGACGCGCGGAAGTGTGCTCGTGACGCTGCCATTCCAGCGCCATCAACCTCAGTGAGGCTCCTGTCTTGTCTCACGACACGGGTTTGGACGGTATCCGGTATCGCTCAGCATGTGAAAATCCGTCAATTACCGTTCCCTGTTGCCCTATAGTGGAGAGAAGGTCCAATCGACAATGGCGTATCGAAAAGACAGGATATCTGTATATGGATGAAACTCCGCTGACCCTCGATAATGTTTCTTTTCACTATGCCTCGGGCGGTCTTGGCATTAACGATGTGTCTCTGGCCTGCAGGACTGGTTCGTGGACGGCTTTGATGGGTCCATCAGGGGCAGGGAAATCGACTTTCCTTTACTGCGCTTCCGGCCTGTTGCCGATAGAAAGTGGAGTGGTTTCAATTGCTGGCAGGAATCTGTCCGGCATGCGTGAATCCGATCTGACGCGGATGCGGCGGGACCATATCGGATTCGTGTTCCAGGACTACAACCTGGTTGATGCTTTTACCTGCTTGCAGAATGTCATGTTGACAGCACTGTTTGGTGGCCCGTCCATTAAGAAGGAGAATGCTCTTCGAGCCTTATCGCTGGTAGGGCTGGGTGATTTTGCTGACTCGTATCCCGCAGACATTTCGGGTGGGCAGCGTCAGCGTGTGGCAATTGCCCGGGCTTTGGCTTCACAGCCGGACATTATTTTTGCTGACGAACCTACTGGAGCCCTGGACAGTCGAAGCGCCTCATTGGTCCTCGACTCTTTCGAGGCCGTGGTGGAACAAGGGCGTACCGTCCTGATGGTTACGCATGACCCTAACGTGGCGGCCAGGGCCCACCGTGTCGTCTTTTTAAAAGACGGCCAAGTGGATTCAATCTGCGAGGGGTACGATGCCGAACGTCTGGCCATGCACTTGGCTGATATGACATCCACAACGGCCGGGAGGCAAGTGCAATGAAGCGACATGGTCCCAACGGTCCGGCTCATCAAGCCTCCTCGCACCTCTCGTCGAAGAGGGTCTCACTCGCAGCGCTTGTCTGGTCTCTGGTCAAGGCTCATAGCGCCTCGTATATCGTCATGTCCGTGACAGTGTGCCTGACCTCTCTTCTGTTCTGCTCGACCTTGCAGGTTTATATGGCGGGCAGAATGCAGGACGGCATCGGGAAAATGGAATCCATGCATACCCTGCGCCGTCTCATGGCAGAAACGCCATATCGGAATGTCGTTATGATATCCACGGTGTCTGTGCTGTGCATAGGATTGATTTCCATCTTCCTCGTTCTTGCCTCAGTCTCCTTCCTGGTGCAGGACCGTAGGCGAGAGTTCGGAATGATGCGGCTTAATGGGGCCAGTCGGACAAGAATCATGGTGATGGAGCTGTGTGAATTCGCCTTGCCTTTGGCCCTTGCGAACATTGTAGGGTCCTTGCTCGGGTCTGTCCTGGCTGTTCCTATGGGAAAGGCGTTTTCGGGCCCTTCGGAGTTTCCTGGCTCGGGAGTGAGCTTTGATTTGAGGGTTCGTCCGTCAGTTACTGTTCTGTCCTTTGCTTTCATGATGGTCGTCTGCCTGCTGGGAGTGTGGCTGGCAATACGAAAGCTGAATAAAGTGTCACCGCTCGGGCTGATGGCGCAAGAGTCTGCCAAGGGCGCCAAAAAGATGGGCAAGCTTCGAATTGTCATTTCCTGCCCACTGGTTCTGCTTTCCTTGTTCGTCGGTTTCGCTCCGATCTCCTTGCCTCTTGATATGCGCTGTATGCTGCTGGTCATCTTGGTAATCTGCACTGTTTATGCAGCTTCCCCTCTTCTTGTGGCTGGTTCGGTTTCGCTGCTCGGTTTGATTCCGGAAAAGCTGGCCAGTGGGCCGGGGATTTTGGCTCGTCAGCGGGCCAGAAGGGAGACGGCCGGTTCTACGGCAGTCGCCTTGCCTGTCATGATGGTTTTGACGATCGTGATTTCTTTCCTGGCGGTCTTCCAGGCCGGTTCCATAGGAGGAAACATGTTAAACCTGCAGCCGCTTAAAGCGGATGTGATCGTAAGCTCTGACACCGAAGAAAGCTTCGACGAGCTGTCATCGACCATACGGGACCTGGGTGGTGAAGTCCGTGGAGCCGATATCTATACAACCCAAACCTGGGCCGTGGAGAATCCCTCAGGAGCATTCCAGGTGGCCTGGCAGAACGGTACGGATGGGCTGGTCGGAGACGGTGCGAGGAGGGCTACCGCCCCCGAGGCGGTCGAAGGAAGCCTGTCTGACCTGGGCCCCGGAAAAATTGCCGTGTCGAACCAAAACACCGATTACCGGCTGGGTGACAAGGTTACCTTGATTGATCGCAGTGATAAACGTTATCAATTGACCGTGGCTGCCATCGTCAGGCCGCCCGAGGGTACGCCCCCTCTGCCTATGGACTTCCTGTCCTCAGCTGACGGACTACCTCATGCCGGCGAGGAGGAGCAGGTCTTAGCGCTTATCTCCGCGTCCTCGCCATCGGCAATCAGTGATATAACCAAAGCAATTCGTGGTGCCGGAATCAAGGGAATGTCGGTGGAAACCCGATCTGCTTTTATAGATCGGTTCTTACAGCATGGCGTCTCAAGTCAGCACGCGCTGTCCGTTATGATTGTCGGCGGTACAGCACTCGCAATCATCTTCCTGCTTCAGTCGATAGCCATAGCCCTCTCCGAGCGGCAGGGGCAAAATCGGAGACTCTATCAAATTGGGGTATCACGGCAGTCCATCGTTTGGTCGGCTGTCCTGGAGACAGGCGTGAACATCCTTGCCGGTGCTTTAATCGCTGTGGTTGCTATATGCGTGGTTGTGGCGGCGGTAGCCTTGGCCTTTAGCGGTATAGGCCTGTCTGTTGCTTATACGCCAATTCCTCTAGGGCCGTTCTGCCTGGTCGGATTCCTGCTGCTGGTCATCGGCGTCGCCGCGACTCTCATGGTCTCATATGGCACCTTGAAATCCGCTGGGGCAAATTAGTGGAGTACAAGAGCATGCTCCGATTGCTTGACTAGCCGCACTCCTCGGAGCGGCAGCCTTGACGGTTTTGGCCGAGCCTGTGTATATTGTGATATCTACTTGGTAAACAACCACGCAGCGTTTTGGTCTGGCCGTTTTTTGATTTCCTTCAATGGGCCCCTGAGGCGTTGACTACTCCGTGGCATAAGCAGGAGAGTGGCATGACTGGGTTGACCAGCGGCTCCAAGCAAGAACAATCAACTGATACCGGGATGGCTCCGACTGCAGGGCAGGACTCTGAGCTGAGGCGCACCGCGAATGACCCCATTCTCAAGGATCCCTCCACGGCGGATGCCGAACAGGTGGCCCTTGCGCTGAATGTGGATCCTGACCGGGGCCTGGACGAGGCTGAGGCGGCACGTCGGTTGGAGGCATTCGGCCCCAATGAACTGGCTGGGGCGCCTCCTGTACCCGCATGGCGGAAGTTCCTTCAGCAGTTCAAGGACCCCCTGGTTTACCTGCTGCTGGTGGCCACGGCTATTTCGCTGGTGGCCTGGGTGGTGGAGCGTTCGCATCCGGCTGCCGGTGGGGGCGAGCCCCTGCCCTTTGATGCCATTGTCATCATGATCATCCTCATCCTTAACGCCGCCCTGGGATACGCCCAGGAAGCCAAGGCCGAGCGGGCTGTGGATGCCTTGGCGAGTATGACGGCTCCGCGTGCCTCAGTTCTGCGCGACGGTCAGGTGGTCAGCCTGGAGACCAGTCGGATTGTGCCCGGTGATGTCGTGGTCCTCTCCGAGGGGGACTCGGTCGGAGCCGACGGGAGACTGTTCAAGGCCGCAGGCCTGCGCGTGGCTGAGGCATCGCTGACCGGCGAGTCATTGCCGGTGGGCAAGAGGCCCGGTCGGCTTGACCGGCCCAAGGCCTTGGGCGACAGGGCAAACATGGTCTTCAACGGCACCGCAGTGACCCAGGGCACCGGTCGCATGATTGTCACCTCCACCGGCATGGACACCCAGGTCGGGAGGATTGCCGGCATGTTGGCCGATACCCAGGAGGAGCCCACGCCCCTCCAGAAGGAGATGGCAAGGGTCTCCAAGCTCCTTGGACTGGCCGTCTGCCTGATTGCCGTCCTGGTTCTGGCCGCCCTGGCCCTGATGGAGGGCTTCCAGACGACTCAGGACCTGATCGACTCCCTGCTCATGGCCGTTTCCCTGGCCGTGGCCGCCGTACCCGAGGGGTTGACGGCCATCCTGACCGTGGTCCTTGCCCTGGGTGTGCAGCGCATGGCCAAGCACCATGCCATCGTCAAGAAGCTCAGCTCGGTTGAGACGCTCGGGTCGGCATCGGTCATCTGCTCCGACAAGACAGGGACGCTGACCCGCAATGAAATGACCGTTGAGCGGGTGGTTGTCCCCTCGGGGCAGGTCCGGCTCACCGGTACCGGGTACACCCCGGAGGGAGCCATGCAGCCGGTCGCGTCCGCAGGGGCCGACGATCAGCTGACCGACCCCATCGATTCATCCCTGGCTGCGGAGGTTGAAGAGACCCTGATGGTCGGAGCCGTCGCCAACGACGGAGGCCTTCACTGGCAGGGGGGCGATGTCGAGTCGGATTCCGAGGCCCAGTCCGGTTCCGACCAGGGGCACTGGCAGATAGTCGGCGACCCCACGGAGGTTTCGCTGATTGTCGCCGCCCGCAAGGTGGGAGTCGATTCCAGAGCTGATGGCTATCGTCGTCTTGCCGAGATTCCCTTTACGTCCGAACGCAAGCTCATGTCGGTTCTGGCTGCTCCGAGAACCGGTGACGAGGGGAAGACGCGTCTCTTCTGCAAGGGCGCTCCCGATGTGCTGCTTGATCGATGCGACAGGATTCTTGAAGGCGGTCAGGTCAGGACCATGACCAGCGCCGATCGGGAGGGGATACTTGCCCAGGTAAGCAACCTCTCGGCGGATGCCTACAGGACCCTGGGGCAGGCCTTCCGGCCTGTGTCCGGCCAGGAGCTGTCATCATTGGCCGAAACCGACGCAGGGGAGGGGCCGTCAGCGGCGGTCGGAACGGACCAGCCGTCTCAGTATGCCGCGGCGGTCACCTTGTCCGCTGACACGGTGATTCAGGAAAGCGCCCATCTGGAGAGCAACCTGATCTGGACGGGCATGGTCGGGATCATCGACCCGCCCCGCACCGAGGTCCGCCAGGCGGTGGACCAGGCTCACAAGGCCGGAGTCAGAACAATCATGATTACCGGCGACCATCCGCTCACAGCAGCCAGAATCGCAGGGGATCTGGGTATCATCGAACCCGGGCAGCCCGCCTGCACCGGCGAGCAACTGGATGCCATGGATGCGGACCAGCTGCGGGAGACCACCTCCAAGGTCTCCGTCTACGCCCGCGTGGCCCCTGAGCACAAGCTGAAGATTGTCGAGTCCCTTCAGGACCAGGGCAAGGTCGTGGCCATGACCGGCGACGGCGTCAATGACGCCCCTGCCGTCAAGGCTGCCGACATTGGCGTAGCCATGGGCATCACCGGGACCGAGGTCACCAAGGAATCGGCCAAGATGATTCTGGCGGATGATAATTTCGCCACTATCGTCCAGGCTGTACGAGAAGGCCGGGGCATATTCGACAACATACGCAAGTTCCTGCGCTACCTGCTCAGTTCCAATATGGGTGAGGTCTTCACGGTCTTCGGTGGTGTGGTCTTCGCCGGTCTTCTGGGTATATCGCAGCCTGGTACGGCCGGTGTGACCGTACCCCTCCTGGCCACCCAGCTGCTCTGGATCAACCTCCTGACCGATGCGGCACCCGCGCTGGCCATGGGAGTGGATCCCCAGACCGACGATCTGATGGACCGCCCGCCCCGATCCGTCAGCGACAGGGTGATCGATCGGGACATGTGGTTCGACATCGTCTATATAGGCCTGGTCATGGCTGCGGTCACCCTGATCGGCATGGACATGCACCTGAGCGGCGGCCTCTTCACCGACAGGTCTGTCCAGATGATTGGTCACGAGGCGCAGATCAGGGAGGCGCGGACCATGGGCTTCACCATCCTGGTCTTCGCCCAGCTGTTCAACGCCTTGGCCTCGCGTTCGTCCCGGAAGTCGGCCTTCCATGGGCTCTTCAGCAACCTCTGGCTCTGGGGTGCCATAGGGATCTCGATCCTGCTTCAGCTTCTGGTTATCTATGTGCCCTTCCTGGGCGAGGCCTTCGGCACCGTTCCCCTCCAGCCCCAGGCCTGGCTTGAGTGCATCGCTCTGGCCTCCCTCGTGCTGGTGGCCTCGGAGCTGCGCAAACTGGTCACCTGGGTGTTCAGGCGGATTCGAGCGTAACCCCCCCCCCCTTCAGGAGGGGTGCCGGAGAGGTCGTGCGGGCCTGGCTCTCGGAGTGTTTGCAATATCTCCCCGGGGTCCAGGTTCGGGTGTTTTGATTGGGACTCATCGGCAATCCTCATGGAGGGGAGCGCGGTCGCTACAATACTTGTATGAGTATTGAAACGACGGGTGATGGGTCCTCTCTTGCAGCAGAAGATGATGAGGCACGGGTCAGGGTGCTCAAGGCACTCGCCGATCCGACCCGCCTGCAGATTGTGCGCTACCTCAAAAGGGTGTGCAGAGGTGTGACCTGCGGGGAAATCGCGCAAATGGTGCAGATGAGTCCCTCTGCTGGCTCGTATCATTTCAGGACCCTGCGTGAGGCTGGTCTTACGGTGGACGAGCGGCGTTCGCGCGAGAAGTATGTCTCCCTTAACGAGGAGACCTTCCGCCGGTACGCCCCCGGATTCCTTGCGGCCCTGTAAGGCTGTTCTCCTGATGCGGGAATCGGTCCACCGGCTCTTCCGATTCGGTGTCCGGGTGCTTGTTGAGAGTGGTCTATGTCGTGCTACTATTTAATAGTTCATGAACTATTAAATAGTTAAAAGTCGCAGAAAGTCAACTCTCCTATGCGTAAACACAAGCCGACCAGTTCATTTTGGATTCTGGGTCTCACCTCCTTGGGCTTCTTCATGTCGATGATGGACTCGATGATCGTTACCACCGCCTCCACTGCCATTCGTCATGACTTCGGTATTTCAATCACCTCACTGCAGTGGGCGCTCAATGCCTACAATGTGACAATCGCTGCGGTCCTCCTGGTCGGCGTGGCCCTGGGGAACCGATTCGGGCACCGCACTGTATATATGGCTGGCATGGCAGTATTCGTCCTGGGGTCCCTCATGGCCGCCCTCTCAGGCTCCATTGCCGTGCTCATTGCCGCCCGTGTGGTGCAGGGTGTGGGCGCCTCCGTGCTGACGCCCATGTCGATGACCATTCTGGCCTCCGGAACACCACCTGAGCGCAGGGGCAAAGCACTGGGCATATATTCCGGAATCGGCGGTCTGGGCTTGATTGTCGGTCCGGCCCTGGGCGGTCTTATCGTCTCCCAGTTGAGCTGGCAGTGGATTTTCTGGATTAACATCCCGATTGGTCTGGTCGGTATCTGGCTGAGCCACAAGTACCTACCCGAAGATACGCCAGGAAACGGGCGCATCAACCTGGTGGATGCAGTGCTGGTCATTATCGCTTCCGTGGCTCTGATACTTGGGCTGTCCGACAAGAGCTGGAGCCGCTTCTCCATAGCGCTCGGCTTGGCCGGTATCGCGCTGTGGGCCGTGCTCATGCTGCGCCAACGCGGCCAGTCGAATCCTATGATTCCCTTGAGCTTCTTCCGATCCCCCTCCTTCGATGGAGGTAACCTCGCCACCTTCCTTCTGTACGCATCCATGTACGGGGTGGTTTTCTTCCTGCCTCAGCAGCTACAGGTGGTAGGCGGTGCGAAAGCCCTGGTAGCCGGTCTCGAGCTTCTTCCCTGGACGGGAACCCTGGTTGTCGTCGCACCCCTGGCCGGGAAGTGGGTGGACAGGTTCGGCGAACGTATGGTTGCCGCACTCGGGTTGTTCCTGCAGGGGCTGGGATATGTCTGGATTGGTCTGGTGACCGGTGGCGAGTTCACCTATGCGGCCCTGGTTCTGCCCCTGATCATCTCCGGTGCCGGCTTGTCGATGGCCGGCCCCGCCTTGCAGAAGGCGGTGCTGGGAGCGGTGCCGGCTGCCGATAGCGGCAAAGCGTCCGGTATCTATAACATGTCCCGTCTTCTCGGCGGAGCGGTGGGCGTTGCTGTTTCAGTGCTTGTCTTTTATGCCAGGGGCAGCGCTTCTTCGCCGGCTGCCTTCACCTCCGGTTTCAAAGCCGCCATGTTGACTGCTGCCGTGCTCTCCTTGCTGGGATTGCCGGCCGCTGCCGCCATAGGTAGACCTGAAAGCAAGTAGATCCGCTGTTGGTTGGTTTTGGCTGCCAGATGGTCGGCTATTCATTCCGGGCTATGTTTCGGTCTACAATCGGTACCGCGCGCATTAGTTGTTTGATGATGCGATGATATTAATGAGACCCGGGAGCATCGACCAGTTGGGGATGGTCATTGATGCTCCCGGGCCTTTCCCCGGTGCTGTCGAGTCGGGTGGGCCGACTCGACAGCCTTACTCAAGCGAAGTATCTAGTTGTCTCGATTGCCTGTGATGGCGCTGCGCCGCGATGCCGCACATGGCGACGACGCCGGTAAGCAGCGTGAGCATCATGCCGGCCCCTCCTGCGTTGGGAAGGAGGGTGCCTGCGGGCAGGTACAGGTACGATAGCGACGTATCCGGCATCTGTCGTACGTTTTCCAGCGTGTAGTCGACGGTGACCGTCACCATCCCGGGCTGATGCGCGGGAGTGATCACGGTGGCACTGTGGCCGTCACTGTTGATGGTCAGGCTTGTTGCGGGGCTCCGGTCGAACCTGACTCTGGTGATCACCGGCCGCTTGTTAAACAATACCGGTACAGGAGTCGAGGTCTGCGAGAAGATACCGTCGTTGCCGAGCTGTCCAAAGATGTTGTCTCCCCATGCTTGGGCATCTCCGTCCGGGCCGATTGCCATCGTGTGTTCATAACCTGCGCTTATATGGACAGCGCTGAGTATCTTGACAGGCACACAGTTTGGGCTATTCCCTGTTTTTTTGCCGTCGCCGAGCTGTCCATGCCAGTTCCATCCCCATGCCCAGGCGGTTCCAGCCGAGTCAATTGCGAACGAGTCGTTGGGGCCGGCAATCACTTGCGTCGCGTTCAGGTTTCCGTTGCCCCAAGGGGAGCAAACAAGAACGGGGATACAGGCGTTATCGATGCTGTTGTTGCCGAGCTGGCCATACTGGCCCTGCCCCCATGCCCAGGTTTTCCCATCAGTGCCGACGGCAAGTGCGTGCCAGCCTCCGGCACTGACCTGGACCGCTTTAAAGCCGCAGGATGCGTCCATGGGGCAGGTTGGATCGCGAACGCGTGTGGGGGTCGGATAAAAGACGGTGGAATTTGGACCATCGAGGCGATTGTTGCCGAGCTGGCCGAAATTGTTGTACCCCCAGGCGTACACGTAACCGTCCGTTCCGATGGCCAGGTTGAAGGACCAGTTGGTGCTGATCTGTACGGCGCGGAAACTGTTGGATGAATTCGCGGGGTCCTTGACCGGGACGGGAACAGGCTGTCGATCGGTGAATACGGTTCCGTTCCACCCTCTTGCCTGGCTGCCCCAGGTGTATACGGTCCCGTCCGTTCCCAACGCCATGGAGTTCAAAGCGCCGGCGTCTACCTGGACTGCGGTTAGGCCCTTGTATTGGTTCGTAGGGTCATTGGGGTCGCGCACCCTCGCAGGCGTGGTGGTTTGATCGCCGCAATTGGTGTTTCCTAGCTGCCCATGGCTGTTAAGCCCCCAGGCGTACACGTATCCGTCACTGCCTAGGGCCAAGGAGTGATAACCCCCAGCGCTGACTTGTACGTACGTGAAATCCGCCGGGGCTCCATCAGGTTTTTTCACCAAGACTGGAGCTCTGCGGAGGGAGGTTGTTCCGTCGCCAAGCTGCCCATGCTGGTTTGAACCCCAGGCATATGCATTCCCGTCGCTGCCTATGGCCAGAGAATACCCCCTGTGGGGTTCCTCGTTGAGGTTCGTCGCACTGCTGGTCTGGTTGAACTTGATGCCCCTATTGAGGGGTGGGGTGATGCGCACGCTCTGTCCGCCATACTGGCTGCCCCTGTCGGGGTCGATTTGCCAGGTGTCCTGACCGTCGAGTGTCCAGTGGGCGGTCAGAGTGAGGTTCGAAGTGACGGGTTTGCTGAAGTCATAGGCAATCCTGCCATTGAACCATCCGTCGAACAGGTAACCGCTGCGTACAGGATTCGTTGTGGGCCTTTGCACACGCCCATACGGACTGGGGACGTATTGGGCACCGGGTCGGGGGCTGCCTCCGTCCGCGTCGAACGTGACTGTATATGTTGGGCTTGGTGCAGCGGCTCTGGCGAGAGGCTCTTCCACCGTGTAGGTGAAACTCTTGGAGAAGGGCTGGTTGTCTTGCTTGCCGCTGATGGTGACCGTGGCTTGCCCTGCTGGCCTCGCGGGTGCGTCTGCCTGCCAGGCATCGCCGCTGCGGGTCAGGGTCATGGGCTTGTCATCGAATCTGGCCGCGTCCAAGGTCGGCTCTTTGGTGACGACGACTTTGACAGGCCTGTCCTGTTGCTTGGTGCTCCACGCAAGCAACTCTCCCTGCAGATTCAGGGCGACAGTCTTGCTGCCGACTGTGAGTGCCTGTATGTAGGACTGCTTCCCGCCATCCACTTGTGTAGGTGTGCTGTTCGGCTTCCAAGCCCAAATTAGGCCTTTGGTGTCCGTAATCAGCACCTGGTTGCCGCTGCTGCTGACCCGGTTTGGGCGTTTGTCATCTGGTAGACGAATCGGGGAGGGCGCAGTTTTGTCTCCTGCCAAATAGCCGGCTTGGCCAGTCGTGTCCATGAGGACGAAGCCTGTGCCGACGCTTTCGACCTGGATGATGGGAGTATCTGCGGGCTGACTGATGCGCGTGGCGTGCACATCAGCATCGGTCATGTTCCAAGTCCAGGCTTGCCCGTTCGCGTCCACGGCCAAGGCCCGGTCGGCGGCCGTGGTGACAAGCGTCGCATTTGCCTGCTCGGGCAGGGTGACCACGGCTTGTTCGGACAGGCGCTGGCCTGCCTTCTCGGTTTTGGTCTCATCAGCTTGGAGCGTGTGGATGCGACCTTGCTGATCAACGGCCAGGAGCCATCCATGACTGATGTCCGTGCTGATGCTTGTATACAGGGTTTCCCGGGTGACGTCAGGAATCGTGGGCGAGGGCTGCTTGACGGTCCAGGTGTAAAGGTGATGATCCGATCCCAGTGCCGCCTGCCAGTGGTCACCGGTGCCTGCTTGCAGGTAGTGGAACGCGTTCCGAGACTCAGACGGGGCCGGAATGGACGCTGGAGTGGCTGCGCCGTTCCAAGTGTAAAGACCACCGTTGCTGGTCTGCCCGATTAGCTGGTCTCCGGAGGATTCCAGGTGGGAGAAGCGCGGTTCCTTACTGGAAGGAGGGTTGATGGTCAGGCGGGCCCCTGAGGCAGGTCCATGATCGGGACTCAGCTGCCAATCCGTGTCCTGGACCCACTGGGCCGTCAGAGTCATGTCCTCGCGGACTGGGATCCGGAAGTCGAAGACCTGGTCCTTGTATGTCCATCCGTTGAATCGATGGCCTTCGCGCTGCGGGTTGCTCTCCGGTGGGCTGGCAAGGGTGCCATCCTGCACGGTCGTTTGCGTGGGCGGGGTTCCGTCCGACAGGTCGAACCGCACCACGTGCGAGGTCTGTTTGTTTGGCTTTTCCGCCGGCTCGGTTGAGGAAGGCTCCGATTCGTTTGTTTCAGCGATCGTGGGAGATGGTGTGCTCGTGGATGAGTCGGTCGGAGTTGCCGGAGTGGTGCCTAGCGCGTTGCCTGGCGTTATGGCAGGCGAGGGAGTGGGCGTCAGGAGGGAAGTATCCGATGCGTCGTTGTCGTTGGCATCGGAGGACTCGTCAACGACGGAAGAGACCTGCTGCCCCTCAGTCTCTTCGGGGGTATCGGTCGCACTGGCGACAGCCATGCCCAGGCTCGACATGAGACCCAGCACGGTGACTATGAGTGTCAGCGTACGGCGCAGACTGTAGTTCAAACGCATACTTGCATACCCCTTCATTGACAACAGGTACTGACCGTTACCCTTGATCCGCGGACCGTAAGCCGGTGTCACGCATTCCATCAACCCGTCGGACGGACCATCTAGTCTTCCCCAAGGTGGTCCGACACCAACAATGTCAATACCGACAATGTCCAATCAGGTTCCCAATACCTGTAACTAACCGTAGCAGTCTGTTCTATAGGATAAATTATTATCTCCTATATTGAGATCGGTGTGAGACATGTCTCACGGCCGCCATTTTCATCCATGATTTAAGCCCTTTCCCTTGCTAAACCGGGGAAGAGCTTTGCCGTGTTTGTTTGTCTCTGCTGCGAGTTCTCTTGTCACTGAGCAACAGTTTGTTGCACATAACAAGCGCCAGCGAAATCGATGCGGGGATACACAAGTCGTGCAGTGAAGCCTGTACGGTTAGCGGCGTTATCGGATGACCTCATGTGGTCTTAAAAGTGAGAGTGCTTGCGCAAAGGATGCCGAGAACAGTCTCGCTCCAGACTCGAAACTTGGGGGAACGATCTGTAAGTTTGAAGTGCTGACGGTCGCTCTTCTCGGTAGCCTGCTATTTGAGTAGTGAGAGAGCGCCAGTCTCGGAAAGGCGCCCATGTATACGACTTCGGTGCGCCACTTTTCTATGTGCAAAGTGGCGCCTGGTAAATAAGTGGAGCTGCGGGGAATTGAACCCCGGTCCGATGACCGTACCCTCAGTCTTCTACGTGCGTAGTCTGCTGGCCGTTATGGCTATCTGTCTGCCCCCACCTGTGTCGCAGACGACTGGTGGCGGGCATAGCCGCAGGAAAAGTCCCCGGATCGTCCTGCGGTGCAGCGGTCCGGGCAAGTCTTCTTAATGACGCTCAGCATCCCCCCGAAGGCGAAGGAGAGTGAACGGAGCAGCTGCTCACTGGTTTATCCTGGCGCGAAGCTCAGGCAGCGAGAGCGAACTCAGTGCGGTTAGATTTAGCACTTGTTGTTTGCGGGAGGACATTAACGAGCGGACCCCCGCGTTCTCGGCACGCTTCCCTGCGACGAACAGGTCACCGTCGAAACCGATCAGCCCCAATCTTCAGTTATCAAACCTTGCCGGCACTCTTCGCGACCGGCCTCGTCAGTATACAACAGATACGAACTGTTGGTATTCCCGCTTCCCTTAGGTGTGAGCGCCGGAATGGACGGTCTGCCTGCTCACTATCCCGTCCGGCAGGGCGGGGCGCAGTCGCCGCACCGAGGAGGGGGCCGACTGCCGGACGGACTGGGCTTACTGGCCGGCTGGAGTCTGGGACTGAACCGAGGCGTTCACCTGGTCGATGGCGGCCTGGAGTGAGGCGGCAGCTTCCAGGTATGCATCTGGCTTGTTGCCCTTGGCCTGTCCGGCCTGCTCGATGGCGGTCTGCAAACCATCGCGTACGGCGCCATCCGTTACTTTTCCGTCGGTGTCGACCAGAAGACTCAACGCCTCGCCCTTACGCCTGTCCAAGGTGTCCTTGGCATTCTGGAGGCTCTTTGCGTCTCGTGAAGCGACCACGGCCTTGGCGGCCTCCGTGTACTGGCTGGAGAGCTCGTTCAGCCTGGTATCGTATCGACGGGCCGTGTCGGTTGCGTCGCGGAGTTCTGCTGTGGACATGCCGGCGTCGCATTGGACACTCTGCAGCCTGGTGCCGCTGGCTCTTTTGATGGTGTTGCCAAGTTTGCGGATGTTGCTTACCGTCTTCGGATTCTGCACCTGAGGAGCCCGGATGGCGGCCGCCTCCTGATACTGGTCCACTGTGGCCTGTGCGGTCCTGGAGCTGTCGTACATGGACTTGACCGATGCTACACAGCTCGCCACTGCGGAATCGTGCCTACGCGGCTCGTACAGGCTCCACCCGACGATGCCGACCACTGCCAACACAACCACGACAGCGACAGCCGTTATAGGCACCATCCACTTGGGACGGCGGCTGGTCTTCCGGCTGTCAGTGGTGGGTTCCTTGTCCATGGTTCCTCTTTCTCGGCTTCGGGCCACTTGGTTCTCCCTCCAGGTTCGCACAGGTCGACGGGAAGTGAAGACCGACGGAGCCTTGGGTGCTTCCTGCCTATCGCCCTAGGGCATCGGTACCTCGTGCTGTCCGGGCGGTGCTCCTGTCTTCTGCCGTCTCATTGCGCGTCAACCTCTTAGAAGTCAGTGAACACCGGATACGAGCCTACCTCAAAATGATTGGGGATGCGGACCTGTTGCTGTCGTCCAGGACAGCAGCGAACCCTGATAGAGCCTCTGCTTACTTTTCAATTCGTCGTGATCCCTCAACCGGGACTTCTGGATAGGTCGAGTCGCTCAATTGCCTTGTGTTTTTGACAGTTCCATATTCCTTTTGATTTTTTTTTTCGTTGCGCCCCGTTTTTCGTTCAAAACATGTGAACCTTTACGTTATGGAAAGTGAGGAATCTATGAATCTCAAGAAAACGGTGTACGAACAGCGAACCAATCAGAACAGCCCCAGTTCCCGACCCCAACAAGGGGAAGTCAGGAAGATAAGAGATATGACGAAACTGAGGGGGGGGGGGCTAATCGTCCACGTAGGATATAGAGGGCCTGGCACAGTCGGGCATGCGCCTCCCTGCACAGAGGGTCCTTCGTCATGAGTGGGGTGTGCTTGTCAGGTGTCCAAGGAAGAGACTTGTTGAAGCTCCAGGTTGTATCTGGGGAGACCGACGCAGATTACCGGGGCCTCAACTATGACCTGGTGGGAAGGTGAAGGGACATGACGACGGAGATTCATGGCCGCAGGGAGATTGTGGAGGAGAGCATCCACTCCATAGAGATGGAGAGCGGATCCATCACGCCCTGGATGCGTGAGCAGGTCCGAGAGTGGGTCGAGGGGCGGACCGACATTCCCACTCTGGTCAAGCGGACCAGATCTCATTACGGACTGGAGTCCTGAGATGGGCGCGCCGCAAGATCCCTATCTCGTAGAAGGCGCCGACGTGCTCAGAAACAAGGTCGGGGCGACTACTTGGTCGGATCTGGAGTGCAGGGAAAACGATCTGGTGTTCCTGAGAATGAACGAGCTCATGGAGAACCCGCCGAAAATCGACGGCACTTTTAGGCAGGTCCAGGAGATGCACAAGGCCCTGTTCCAGGATGTATATGAGTGGGCGGGGGAGTTGAGGACGGTGGACATGAGTAAAGGTGGCGGGCCATTGTTCCAACCCGTCGTCACCTTCCGCACGGCCATCCGGTACTACGAGGAGGTTTTCAGGGAGGACCATCGGCTTAGGGGAATGGACAGGGACAGGTTCGTTGCCAGGCTGGCCGTCAACTTCGACAACCTGAACGTGATCCATCCGTTCCGTGAGGGCAACGGCAGGACCCAGCGGGCCTATTGGAGCATCGTTGCGCATGAAGCGGGGTGGGAGATTCCCTGGATCCGCATATCCAAAGAGGAGAACATCCAAGCGTCGAAGAACGCCGTCCTCGGCGACCAAAGCGGTCTGCGTCGCATGTTCGACAGGGTCGTAAGACCGCGTGACTAGAAAGAGCTGAATGCGTCATGTCGGTCGGTTCCTGACGGTGAATTGCAGCATAGCCAAGAAGGGAACCTCGGCAGGCATAGACAGAAATCGAACTGTCCGTCCAGCAGCTACTGGGTCTCGACTAGCCGAGTATCCAAGGCCCTCGAATGCCTCCTCCGGGGAGGTTAAGGGAGTAATCCAGGTACCATTCCAAGAGTGGGCGGGAGCAAGGCCCGTCTCCGGACCATGCGCCACCACATCAAACTTGTACACCAACTCATGGTCGTCCGTGAAAAGCCAGCGGGAGAGGAACCTTCCAAGAACCCGGCCCTGCTGGCACATCTTGATCAATCACCCAATGCCACAGCCGCCATCCGGCCTACAGCCGTGCATTGAGTTATCAGGCTCATTGATGAAGTCATTCCATTTCTGGCTACTTCCTTGTGATGTTGAAGGTGCGGGCTGCTGGACTGGCGCGGGGGCTGACCAGCCTCCGCCACCGCCCTGCCCGTAGGAGGGCCGGTAGGAAGGCGTGTATCCGCCGCCGTAGGATGGGGTCGCCTGCTGTGCCGCCTGTTCTGCGGCCTGCTGGTCCGCCTGGGCCTTGGCCTGCATGGAGGCGTTCACTTGGTCGATGGCCGCCTGGAGCGGACCGGCCGCATCCCGGTAGTCCTTGGCCTTGCCCTTGGCCAGGTCGGCCAGGATGATGGCCTTCTGTAAAGTCTCGCGGGTGGTGTTGTCCGCCACTTTGCCGTCGCTGTCGCTCAGCAGCCTGGAGGCCTCTTCCCTCTTTACGCCCAGGGCGGTGCGTGCATCGTCCAGGTCCTTCGCGTCCCTGGAGGTCAGAACTGCCTTCGCGGCCTTGTCCAGCTTGTCGTACTTGCTGTCCAGGTCTTCAGCCTTCTGCTTGGCAGCCTTCAGATCTTTCGTGGACATGGAGGCATCACACCTGACAGTCTCGGGTTTGATGCCGCCGGCGTTCTTGACGGCCCTGGCCATGGCGACCACCGTCTTGGCATCCTTGACCTGATCGGAACTGACCGCCCAGGCCTTCCTCCAGAGGGCGGCCCTGGATGCGGAAGACTCCTCAAGGGAGGCTGCGTCCATGGAACACCGCTCTTTGACCGAGTGGTGCGACATCCCCGTATAGACGAGACAAACAACAACCACTGCAACCACAAGGGAAACCAGCACAAGGAGGGGAATAATCACAGTCCCCTGCCGGGTGTGCCCCTCGGCTGCATCGTCCTTGTCCGGCGCGCGGCCCTGATCGGGTTCCTCCGCATCGGCCACGGTCTTCGTGATCCGTTCTTCCTCTTCCTTGTTCATATCCCCTCTTCCTGCGAACGTGTACGATTCCCTACGACATCAGAGGAAAGCGCGAGGCTCCGTGTTACAAGTGGATCCTTGTACATGTTCATCCTTACCTCAATGGGATTCGGTTGTGCCGGTGATTAATCTTGGCTGATAAGTCACCGGATTTCACCGGTCCCGAACGTGTGCTCCCCCGGGCAACCGGGGGTTTTCTATTTCCTGCGGGCATCCGGTCCGCGCAGCATGAAGCGGCCTCTCCGGGGAGATGTCCGTCGACTTATGCATCATCCCGTCTCCCCTTCCCTGACTGCACCGACTGCGTCACTGCTCATGAACCGTGCACCTGCCGGGTCTCCCACTTCGCGCCGCGAGGGAGATCAAACACGATAAGCATAATGCGACCATCATTGATCAATGAGCAAGAAGAACGTGTTACCTGACAATGCTGGACGGCCTGGGCCTGGAGGACCCCAGCCCCGGTAAACTTCCCGTGGACAGAAGACGATTTACCGGGCTTTGAAGAGCCGTTCATGTAAACTGGGTCATCATGATGAAGGCTAGCCAATGGACCGCCATCGACAAGGGGACAATCGACCTCGTCAGACACTTTCTCCGTGAAAACAAGCCGAAAATCAACGCCCGCGACCTGGCCACGTTGCTGGACTGCTCGGAGTCGAGGCTATACAGGATATTCCACTACAGCAGCACCCCGCTGACCGTGGGTGAATTCACCTCGGTATGCACGATGTTCGGCAAGAACCCGGCCGACGAGTATTCACGGATCCTGAGCCTGGCGGAACAGGACAAACCGGCACTGCAACGAACGGATCTACTCGTTCGACGCATAGAGGATGCACTGACGGACTTCCATAGAACAGGCCAATAGACCCGACAACAACCCATCAGCCAAAGACCGGAAAAGGGGAATTCCCGATTTTATCGAATCCAAGACGAGGGAAAGCCAAACAGGAACTAACCGCCCGTAACGGGACTTCCAGAGGCCGCTGAAAGGGGTCCCCGATTCATGGGTATGATGGGCCTGAACAAGAAGAAACCTCCGCCTGCTGTAACAGAACGGAGGTCAGAAAATGAATTGAACAAGAGAGAGTGTACCCCATATGACGGATTACTACAAACCGGACTCTCCGGACGGGTTGCAATGGCAGCAGCTCGGCAGGCAGAACCGCTCATACCTGATGCAGGACTTCTGCCGCATAGGACTCCCCATCCGCAACCCCGGGCCTGACACCGCCAAGTGGGTCAGGACCAACGGCAACCTGACGTACGTCATCCACCCCCACACCATCCAGAACGAAGATGGCGGGGTCACCCACATCTGGCCCTATGGGAAGAAGGCCAGACTGCTCCTGGTATGGATAAGCACCCAGGTGGTGCGCCAGAAGGACCACAACACCGACCGCGTCATCATGCTCCCCTCCACGCTGAGGGAGCTGATGAACGACCTGGGAATGCACAGGAAACCCACGGCGGCCGACTACGACGACTTCAGCCACCAGATCAGTGCCCTCTCCGACTTCAGCATGACCATAACCAGGACGGGGACCCCGCCGGAGACAGGCTGGGTGACTGGCAAGGACGTGACCCTGGTCGAAAAATCAGATGTAGGGTGGTCCCGGTACACCCCGAAGGACGCGGCCTCCGAGGGGTCGTACATCAAGCTCACGAAGGAGACCTGGGACAGGATGTCCAGGAGCACGTCGCTGTCAACCGAGATAGTGGAACTGCTCACCATGACCGGGAAGGGCGTTGATTTCGACATCTACGCCTGGCTGTCCCAGCGCATATGCGCGCTCAACCATTCGAGCTACCACCGGACCCCGGTCATCCCCTGGACGACGTTGCAGAAGCAGATGGGTTCCAACTACGCCGAAACCAGGAACTTCGTGACCCACTTCAAGAAGGGGCTGCAACATGTGGCCGCCCTGTGGGATGCGACCCTGATTGAGGCCGGCAAAGAGGGACGGCTGAGATACAGCTTCGAAAGGGGCGGACTCTGCCTGTACAGGTCCCCTGAATTGCTCGTTGATGCCGATTATGACACCTATACAGACCACTTGGCACTGCCTCTGCCCGAACTGGTCCGGGAGAACCTCGTTGAAGCGGGGCAGGCATTTGGCATCGGCCTCATTCAGGGCCTTCTGGGCATGGGCTACGCCGTCCGGGAAGCATGGTCACCTCCATCCGGCCAAGCGCATTGTGGACACTGTTCAGATCCGCAGCGGGGCCGAACGTGCGATTATCCGCCTCCTGATGGACTCAGCTGACTTGGGTGTCCATCACCCCTCCGCCCTGGCCGTCCGAATTGCCCGCACCGCCACCGGCGAAAGCGGCGGGGACACCCGCCAACATCGAGGCCCCGCCACCGCGGCGGCAAGGCCCTTGCGCAGCATCGTCCCGGAGTCCAGCCGCCCGAGTCGACCGGCCCAGGCCCTGATCTTCCCTGACTTTTGCACATTCTCAATTCCCTTCCGATATTATGAAGGGGACGGCCTTATGGTCGTCCACAATAAAAGCCAGCGGGATAGGAGACCTGCAAGAAACCGGTCCCGCTGGCACATCTTTAATCAATCACCCAATGGCGCACACACCAGCTGAATTGCATCCATTGCCGAGTGGCACTTGAGTTTGCAGCCACTGCTCCCAATTGAAGTCATCGCTGGAGTTTCCTCCTCGAGGTACTGAGGGTGCAGGAGCGGCCGGCGCGGGGGCTGACCAGCCTCCGCCTCCACCTCGCCCGTAGGAGGGTCTCGCCTGCTGGACGGCCTGGGCCTGCTGCGCCGCCGCCTGTGCGGCTTCTTCTGCGGCCTGCTGGTCCGCCTGGGTCTTGGCCTGCATGGAGGCGTTCACCTGGTCGATGGCCGACTGGAGCGGACCGACCGCATCCCGCCAGGCCTTCGCCTTGTCGCCCTTGGTCTGCTCGGCCTGGCCGATGGCCTGTTGCAGGGTCTCGCGGGTGGTGTTGTCCGTCACCTTCCCGTCGCTGTCGCCCAGCAGCCTGGAGGCCTCTTCCCTCTTCGCGGCCAGGGCGGTGCGTGCGTCGTCCAGGTCCTTCGCGTCCCGGGAGGCCAGAACCGCCTTCGCGGCCCGGTCCAGCTTGTCGTACCTGTCGTTCAGGTCCTTCGCCTTGTCGGCGGCGGCCTCAAGGTCCTGAGTTTTCATGGACGCATCGCACCTGACCGGCTGCGGCTTGATGCCGCCGGCGTTTTTGACGGCCCTGGCCATGGCAATCACCGTCTTGACATCCTTGACCTGATCGGAGCTGATACCTGCAGCCTCCTGGTAGCGTGCCGTCCTGGCGGCGGCACCGCCGGCCGGCTTCTCCAGACGCGCCACGGCCCCGGAGCACCGCTCAACAGCTTGGGTGTGTTGACGATTGGAAACCACCCGCCAGCAGATCAGGCCAGCTGCAATAAGGACAACCACGGCGGCGGCGGTGACGACTGGGATCATCCACCTGGGCCGGGTCCTGGTCGCTCCGTCGGTGTCCTCTGCGGATTCGGACGCTGGAGGGGTCTGGGAGTCCTCCAGGCCGGATGGAGGACTGATTTCCTGGTCGCCGGAGGTTGGTTCCTTATCCATGCTTCCTCTTTCTTGGCCTGGGCTGCTCAGTCCTATCCCGGGTTCGTACATGTCGGAGAGAAACGGGTACTATGGAAAAACGTGCGGACTTAGGTACCTAGCCGTGCCGCAAGAGCAGATTTGTGCCCCCCCTCGGATTCGAACCGAGAACCCACGACTTAAAAGGACGCTGCTCTAACCATTGAGCCAGAGGGGCAACACAACAAAAATACACGGCTGGGACGATATTTTCCAATCTCGCGGTTTCTTCCGAGGTATGGTGTCAGGTGAGATGACGGAAAGAAGAGCAACCAAGGCTTCGTTTCGCGGCGTGTAGAATGTTGGCTAATCAAGGAGCGGGTATGGCTATTCGATTGGTTCGTCTCGATGCGGCTTCGACGGGGTATGCCGACGAGGCATGGGAGTACATGCAGGCATGCAAGGCCGTAGCCGGTGATGAACTGGCTGGTCTGGGGTGTCTGGAGGACTGCACGTCGCTTGAGCAGGTCAGGCGGCACTGGTTGCCCCAGGTCGTCAATGAGGCCGAGGGGGAGAACCTGCCTCCGGGATACGTGCCGGCCTTGCAATTCCTGGCCTTGGAGCCTGATGGGACTCTGGTCGGGATGATTCAGTTGCGCCTCGATTTGAATGATTATCTGCTGGAGCTGGGAGGAAATATCGGCTATTCGGTCCGCCCGGACAGGCGGCGTCGTGGGTACGCCAATCAAATGTTGGCAGACTGCCTGGGTGTGGCCCGGCAGGAAGGGCTGGACAGGGTTCTGGTCACCTGCGACGAACATAATGAGGGCAGCCGACAGACCATCCTGTCGAATGGCGGCAGGCTGGAAGACACCCGATATACAGCAAACGGGCTTGGAATTCAGCGGTACTGGATTGACTTATAAGGTACGGGTCCGTCCGCTCATATAGGTGATCTGCACAGAGGCGGACCCGCGAGCCGCGAGCAGCTCCGATAACCGTCGAGGGTCAGTGAATCAGTCCAGGCCGAGGTCGTATGCGGCGTCCATGTCTTCACGGGAATATGTGCGGAAGGCCGTAAGGGTCTGGGTTCCGGTCACGCCGGGTACCTTGGCGATGCCACCGGGGATGACGGCGGTCAGATCGTCGAACTTGCCAGTGGAGACCACGGCCACCAGGTCGACCTCTCCAGCCACGGAATAGACATCCTTGACCCCGTCGATTTCGACAATGGCACGTGCCACTTCGTTGATTCTGTCGGACTGGACCGTAATCAGTACGATGGCGTTTGTCATGGCGGCTCCTTGCCTAGGTGTGCTGATGCCCAGTATATGGTCTGCCGGTCGGCCGCCGCGGGCATGGTCCACAGCGTGGAGCATCACGGGTCAGCTTGTGAAATAGGTTGGCATATTCAACCATTGCCACCACATCGGCATCTCCGTCTGAGAGAATGAGACCATGGTCTGGGTGATTGTGCTCATATGGGTGCTGGTAGTGGTGGCATTCATCGTCTACGTCCTGCGTCTGGCGCGCGGGGAATCAGCGAATCGCGCCTTCTCCCAGTCTTTGAATGAGCGTGTGTTCAGGGGTGCCGGGCGGCGGCGTGAGGACAGGTTGCCCCGCATCGGTGGAGGCAGGCTCTCCTTTATTCCCAACCCGGACGGAAGTGCGGAGGATTCCCAGGAGGGCGGACCCAACTCCATCAAGTGCCCGGTATATGTCAACTCCGCCTCGGTGGTGGAGATGAGAGCGCTTTTGTCCTCGGACTTTACGGACGAGATCGAGCTCTGGCAGACCAATGAAGGGAACTTGGTCACGCCTCTGAAGCCGCATACGGACGAAGGGTTCGAAGGATTCATCGTCGAAGAATCCGCACAGGCCGGTGAGCCGGTGGCGGTAACATCGGATGTCATACCGGCGGTCAGCCCCACTGCCTGACAGGGCGCCTCAGGGAATCACCCTCTCCCTTGACGGCATAAGATACGGGAGCGGTCTCCTTCACCCGTCGTCGAGAGAATTTGCGGATGTGGTTACCGGTATCCGGTCCGTTGCCCGGCTTCTCCGCTGAACGTGTGACGGGCTATGCGTCTTGCCTTCCCCGTGTCCGTTCGCGACCCTAATCTTGTCGGTATGACTACGTCCTACCTGTTTATAGCCATAGCACTTGTCGTCGTTCTGGCCCTGGTCGTGGCAGGGGTATGTCTCCTGTCCAAGTCCCGGCACAAGAACGGGGACGGCTCGCAGCCCGCAGGGTCCGATTCGAATCCGGCGAAGCAGCAAGAGGTCCCGGGCAGGACCGAAAAGGGTTCCGACGGGGGCACGCGGGCATCAGGAGATGCCGCAAGGGGCCAGGACGGGGAACCCTCGAAGAGCGGGGTGTCTCTGGAACCGGAGTCTTCTGCCTCGCGTATGACCAGGCTCAAGGCCAAGCTGGCGAAGAGCCCCAACCCCTTCGGGAAGGCACTTTTTGCCATCCTCACCAAGGACCATCTGAGTGAATCCGACTGGGAGGAGGTTGAAGACACCCTGCTCATGGCGGATGTTGGGGCTGAGGCCAGTGAGCAGCTGGTCGATCAGCTGCGCTCGGATGCCCGGGTCAGTGGTGAGAGGGATCCCAAAGCGGTTCGTGCCGGTCTCAGGAAGCGGTTGATCGACCTGGTGGATCCCGGCATGGACCGAACCCTGGAGGCCGATAAGCCCGAAACCGGCAAACCCTCGGTCATCATCATGGTCGGGGTCAATGGAACCGGCAAGACCACGACGGCCGGCAAACTGGCACGCCTCTTCGTTGCCGATGGCAAGACCGTGGTCATGGGGGCCGCCGACACCTTCCGCGCCGCAGCCGCCGACCAGCTGGAAACATGGGGCAGCAAGGTGGGTGTTCCGGTCGTCCGCAGCGACAAGGAGGGTGCCGACCCGGCCTCGGTTGCCTTCGAGGCTTCATCCAAGGCCAAGGAGATGGGTGCCGACGTCCTGATTGTGGACACCGCCGGCAGGCTTCAAAACAAGGCCAACCTGATGGATGAGCTGGGCAAGATCCGCCGCGTGATCGAGAAGAACCTCCCCGTGGAGGAGGTCCTCCTGGTCCTGGATGCGACCACCGGGCAGAACGGGATGATCCAGGCCAGGGTCTTTGCGGAGGCCATCGGTGTAACGGGCATCGTCCTGACCAAGCTCGACGGTTCGGCCAAGGGTGGTATCGTAATCTCCGTTCAGCGGGAGCTGGGCGTGCCGGTCAAGCTGGTTGGTCTGGGCGAGGGGCCCGATGATCTTTCCCCCTTCAATCCCGAGTCCTTCGTGGATGGGATTCTGGGCGAGGAGTGAAGCCCTGCCGGTCGGCTCTGAGCCGGGTTGAACGAAGGTTGGACAGGAATACCGGGGATTACGTTCCGGTTACGGTTTCCCGGTCCAGGTTACTGATGGGAAACGAACGGTTGACCTGGATGAAACCCTTTGGCTGTTCTATGACCTTGAAGATGAACGACGATTGGCGTCGTCCGGGTCCGCCCGCCGCGACGCGGGACTTGACGGCTCCGGGCGTGGAAAGAGAGGTGTGAGCATGGATTCTGGAAATGCTGCATGGATGTTGATGGCCGCGGCCATGGTCTTCTTGATGACCCCCGCAGTGGCCTTCTTCTATGGAGGTATGGTCCGGGCCAAGGCCGTGCTGAACATGCTGATGATGTCAACGGTGGCCATTGCCGTCACGGGCATCATCTGGACCCTCTGGGGCTGGTCGATTGCATACGCGGGCAAGGATGTGGGTGGAATCTTCGGTGACCCGGTCACCGGCTTCCTCCTCAAGGACACGGTCACGGCCAAGGATGGGATTTTCACCTCGGTCGATCTGAAAGACGCCCCCTACCCCCACACCATCGATATCGCCTTCCAGGTCGCCTTCGCCATGATCTGCGTGGCCCTGATTTCCGGCGCCCTGGCAGAGCGCATCAAGGTCAGCACCTGGATGATTTTCGTGGCCCTCTGGATCACCTTGGACTATGCCCCCATGGCCCACATGGTCTGGAACAACGGCCTCCTCTCGGCTGACGGTGCCATCTCCAACGCCATCGGTGCCCCGGCGCACGACTTCGCCGGCGGTACGGTCATTCACATCAATGCGGCAGTGGCGGCCCTGGTCATCGTCATGATCATCGGGCGGAGGATTGGCTTCAAGAAGGAGCCCATGCGTCCCCACAACGTGCCCATGGTCATGCTGGGGGCCTTCCTGCTTTGGTTCGGCTGGTTCGGATTCAACGCCGGATCCGCTTTCGCGGCCAACGGCACCGCCGGGTACTCCTGGGTCTCCACCACCATCGCCGCCTCTGCGGCCACCCTGGGATGGCTCTTCACCGAGAAGATCCGTTCCGGGCACTACACCGCCATGGGCGCGGCCTCGGGCATGATTGCCGGCCTGGTTGCCATCACTCCGGCAGCCGATGTGGTTTCCCCCCTCTGGGCCATCGTCATGGGCCTGGTGGCCGGTGTGGTCTGCTGCTTCGCCTGCGGTCTCAAGTTCCGGTTCAACTATGACGACTCCCTCGATGTGGTCGGTATCCACGGAGTGGGTGGTGTGCTCGGCACCCTCATGGTCGGACTCTTCGGCGCGGGGACCGGTCTCCTGGCCGGTGGCGACTACAAGCAGCTGCTGGTACAGTTCCTGGTGGCGCTGATTGCCGTGATTTACGCCGCAGTCGTGACCGGGGTCATCGCCTTCGCCCTTGAGAAGACCGTCGGCTGGCGCGTCAGCGACAAAGAAGAGGTTGTCGGTGTCGACCAGAGCGACCAGGGTGAGAGCGCTTACGAATTCGCCCTGTCCGCCAATTAATCATCAAAGGAGTGTAGAGACATGAAGCTGATAACGGCAATTCTCCAGCCTCAGAAGTTGGAAGAGGTCAAAGAGGCACTCTCCCAGGCGGGTGTTCATGGCATGACCGTCTCCTCTGCAAACGGCTACGGTCGTCAGGGTGGGCACAAGGAGGTCTACCGCGGTGCCACCTACACGGTTGACCTGATTCCCAAGATTCGTGTGGAAGTGCTGTCCGATGACGCCAAGGCGCAGTCCCTGGTCGATGTCATCGTCCAGACCGCAGGCACCGACACGATTGGTGACGGGAAGGTCTGGGTCCAGTCCCTGGATTCAGTCACCCGTGTCAGGACGGGTGAAACAGGTGCCGCCGCCATCTGAGGGTGGCTCTGGCTGATGGATGACCGCCGACCAGGTCCCGGTAGGGGCTCGGTCGGCGGTTTTCGTATTTTGGCTGTCCCTGCAATCGGAGCGTTGAGCGGGGCGTGCAAGGGCGCACTGCGTCCGGGCGGAGTCCGGTTGTTGCGGCAGGGAGGGGATACGCCGGACGAGATGGGGTCAGTCGGCCACCAAGGCCTGGTCCATCCATGTGTCCGTCCGTGCACGCAGGCCGTTGAAGATGGCACGGATGCCGATGAAGAGGATGTTGATCGCCCCCCACAGCATGGCGATCCGCCAGGTGTCCTCCCAGCCCCGCGCCAGGTTGGTCAGTCCCAGCAGGCAAGCCACATAGACCAGGGCCGTCAGTGAGCAGGTGGCGGCCAGATACCGGTAGTCCTCGGCTCCGATCAGGATTCCGTCCAGGGCCCACATCCAGCCTGCTATGGGCATGAAGGCCCCCTGAACGATCATGCCGACGGTTATCAGGGAGCGGATGGCGGGGGTGGGACTGAAGAGCGGGGTGGCGAAGAGTCCCAGGGCAATCATGACCAGGCCCACCAGAACGCCCATGATCATGCCGGCCTTTGCCGAGAGGTCCGTCATCTTCCGAGCCCGTGCCTTGTGATGGGCCCCCAGTTCGGTTGCCACCAGGGACTGCCCTGCGATGCCAACGGCATCCAGCATGTTCAGGCCGAAGTTCCACGCCGAGTTGACCCCCTGATAGGCTGCCAGGACCCGTTCGCCCAGGTGGGCGGCCGCGACCACGGTCATGACCAGGCAGACCCGCAGGGCCAGGGTGCGCAGGAAGAGGGGGAAGCCGTCGCCCATGCTGCTGGCTATCCCGCTCATCCGGGGCCGCAGGCTGGCCCCCTCTCGCCTGGCCCAGATCAGGGCCGGGATGGTAAGGAAGAGACCCATGTACCACTCGGCGATCAGGGTGGCCAGGCCGGACCCGAGGATGCCCATGTGCAGTCCGAAAACGAAGAGCACCTCCAGGATTGTGTTCAGTATCGCCCCTGATATGGCGGCGACCAGGGTGATGTTGACCTTTTGCAGGCCGCGGAAGATGCCGTTGGCTGCATAGACCAGGAGCATGGCGGGCAGGCCGAATATCAGCGCATTCAGATACTGCTGGGCGGCGTCCAGGACCTGCCCCGAGGCTCCCATGACTGAGCAGAGCGGGCGGCTGAAGATCATCAGGATGGCACAGACCACCACCCCGATGATGAAGGCCAGCCACATGCCGTCGATTCCGATTTCCATCCCCTCCCTGCGGCGGCCCGCGCCCATCAGACGAGCAACCTGGGAGGTGGTCCCGTAGGCCAGGAAGACGCAGAGGCCCACGGTGGTCAGGACCACGGTCGATCCGATGGAAAGCCCCGCAAGTGCCGAGTCGCTGACGTGACCGACGATGCCCGTATCGATCATGACGAAGAGGGGTTCGGCGATCAACTGCCCGAAAGTGGGGATGGCCAGAGAGGCTATCGCGGCATAGGTGGAACGGGCTTGGCGTTTCCGGTCGGGCTTGTTCCGCGCCTGGTCCTGATCTGATGAAGTCACGGATGCCATGCTACAACCGGGCTTCGGTCCTCTTCCCGTTGGGGCCTCATCGTGGCTGACGCAAGAGGCACTACCACTGATGAAGAGCAGGCGCAACTGCCAGCCGTCGGAGAGAACTCTATCCCCAGGTTTTCCACACAGTTATACCCATGAGGTGGATAAGTCAGACACATATCCTCTATGACACGCCTAAAATGTGGATAACTTTTATTTTATGCACAATGGGGTGTGGCCCAGCTCACTTCACACGGTCATCCCTCTCGACATGCCTATGGATGTGGAGTAATGGTGCCGAAGATTCCTGGTGTATTTGCGGTCCGAACCGGTCCCAGGGGTTTTCCTGCCTTTGTGCCTGGCCCGTAAAAGCCTTGGGCTAAAACCTGCCGAACCTTCGCAAGCGGTAGGTGCCGTCCGTAGAATCGAACCTATGGTTTCTGAAAACTCCACCGACTACACTCACCCCGAGCAGCGTCCGCCGCGAGAGGATGGCGGTTCGCGTGACGTGATCTTCGATCGGGTCCCCCCGCATGACGACGATGCCGAGATGGCCGTCCTTGGCGGGATGCTGATGAGCAAGGACGCCATCGGAGAGGTCAGTCAGATGATTGACGTGGCCGACTTCTACCAGCCCAAGCATCAGACCATTTATGAGGCCATCATCACCCTCTTCTCGGCCTCGCAGCCCGTGGATGCTGTTCTGGTGGCCAACGAACTCCTCAAATCCGGTGACCTGGACAAGATAGGCGGCACCGACTACCTCCACTCCCTGGTGGCCTCGGTCCCCACGGCGGCGAACGCTACCTACTACGCCGAAATCGTCCACCAGAGGGCCATCCTTCGCAATGTCATCGCCGCCGGTACCAAGATTGCCCAGCTGGGGTACTCGGCTGAAGGGTCCCAGGCTGAAGACATCGTCAACATGGCGCAGGCCGAAGTCTACGAGATGAGTTCGGGCAAGGTCCGTCAGGATTACGAGGCCATCGGGCCGGTCGTCCACGACACCCTGGAGCAGCTGGACAAGCTGCAGAACGGATATGCAGAGCGTGGTGTGCCCACCGGATTCAAGAGCATCGACGATGTGACCCAGGGCCTTCAGCCCGGGCAGATGGTCGTCGTGGCAGGCCGCCCGGCCATGGGTAAGTCCACCCTGGGTATCGACTTCGCCCGTGCCGCCGCCCTTCACAACAACCTGACCACCGTTGTCTTTTCCTTGGAGATGAGCAAGACCGAGTTGGCCCAGCGCATCATCTCGGCCGAAACCGATATTCCCCTGGTCGCCCTGCGCAGGGCCGACGACATCACCCCTGAGCGTTGGAACACCCTCAACACCTTCTGGAGCAAGTTGCAGGAGGCCCCGCTCTTCCTGGATGATTCCCCCAACATGAGCCTGATGGAAATCAGGGCCAAGTGCCGCAGGCTCAAGCAGACCAATGACCTGAAGCTGGTCGTCATCGACTACCTCCAGCTGATGACCTCGGGCAAGCGGGTGGAGTCCCGCCAGCAGGAGGTTTCCGACTTCTCGCGCGCCCTGAAGCTTCTGGCCAAGGAGCTGGAGGTTCCGGTGGTGGCCCTGAGCCAGCTCAACCGAGGCCCCGAGATGCGTAACGATAAGAAGCCCATGCTGTCCGACCTGCGTGAGTCCGGCTCCATCGAGCAGGATGCCGATGCGGTCTTCCTGGTTCACAGGCCAGACTTCTACGACAAGGAGGACCGCCCGGGCGAGGCCGATATCATCCTGGCCAAGCACCGTAACGGCCCGACCGACACCTTCCAGCTGGCCTTCCTGGGCGAAAAGTCCAAGTTCAAGGACATGCCCCAGGATTACCAGCAGGGAGGGGTCTGATCATGGCCCGGCAGGTCGCGACGGGCGAGGGGAAACAGATGGGCAGGACCCCCTCCCGGCACTGGTACTCCTTCCTGGCGCTGCCCGCAGGCAAGGCGGTCCGCGTCCTTTCCCGCCTTACCCGTCACGGAGGCTCCGCCCTTCCGGGCAGGGTGGTCGAACGGATCGACCCCACCTTCCTGGCCCGGACCCTTTCCCGTCTGCCCCGGGGCGTGGTCCTGGTCTCGGGAACCAATGGGAAGACCACCACCACCCGCATGGTCGCCTCCATGCTTGAATCTCTCGGTCTGAAGGTCTTCACCAACCCGACCGGCTCCAACTTCACTCGGGGTGTGGTCTCATCCCTGGTCTCCACCCTCGGCCCGGGTGGGAAGTTGGATGCGGACATAGCCGTTCTGGAACTGGACGAGGCCTACGCGGTCCACTTCGTCAGGCAGGTCAAGCCCCGTCATACCCTCCTCCTCAACGTCATGCGCGACCAGTTGGACAGGTTCGGTGAAATCGATACCACTGCAGGTCTCCTGGCCCAGGTGGCCGAAGCCACCACCGGCACCGTGGTCCTGAATCGGGAGGATCCGCGCATCTCCGCCCTGGCGGCGCAGACCCCTGCCCGGACCCGGGTGGCCTATTTCGGTCTGACCGATGACCTGCTGACCTATTTCCCGACTGATGACGACATGCATGCCCAGACCGAGACCAGGGCATCCGGGGAGGATGCGGATGTGCCTTCCCCGAGGCCCGGTCACTCCCTTCCTGCGGATGTGGTCCTGGAAAAGGTCATGGACCATAGGGCCGTCTTCCGGGTGGATGGCAGGCGGCTGGAGACGGATGTGCGCCTGGAGGGTGTATACAACCTCTACAATGCCGCGGCGGCCCTTGCCCTTGTCCGTTCCGTACTGGCGGATAATGAGCCGGATGATGCCCGGTTGATGGCGGCCCTGGCCCAGGTGACCCCGGCCTTTGGACGTGGTGAGGTCATTACCTATAAGGGGGCGCCGGTGGAATTGGTCCTGGTCAAGAACCCCATGGGGTTCCGACTGGCACTTTCCTCCTTCGACCCTGATGGACGGGATACGATGATTGCCATCCGCGACGACTATGCCGACGGGCGCGATATGAGCTGGCTCTGGGATGTGGATTTCGCCTCACTCAGGAAGTCCGGTGTTGCCATGGTCTCCGGGACCCGGGCCTATGACATGGCCCTCCGCCTGGCCTATGAGCAGGTACCTGTTGATGCGGTCGATACCGATCTGGAGAAGGCCCTGGCCGCCTTCCTGGATGCTCATTCCGGCCGGCCCAAGCGAATCTACTGCACCTACACCTCCATGCTGCGTCTGCGGGCCGAGCTTGGCCATGTGACCGAGGTCAGCGATGCCGGAGTGGGGGTATGAGCATGGAAGACACCGAGATGGCCCAGATGGGCGCGGATGAGTCCCGGTCGAGCGAATCTGCCGGAAACGGAAAGGGGACTTCGAACATGGACCATCCACCCCTGCATGTCCTCTCCCTGTACCATCGCGACATGAACATCTACGGGGATTCCGGGAACATCCTCAGCGTGACCCGGCGGGCTGAGCTCTACGGGTTCCGGCCTATGATCCGGTACTACAATCCCGGTGACCCATGGCCTGACCAGGTCGATGTGATTCTCGGCGGCGGTGGGCAGGACCACGGCCAGGAGCGAATCATCCAGGACCTCCAGAAGAGAGGTTCCCTCCTCGCCGACCTGGCCGATCGGGGCACTCCCATGCTGATGATTTGCGGGCTCTATCAGCTTTTCGGCCATTACTTCGAGACCTCGGACCATGAGCGCCTGGAGGGAATCGGCATCCTGGACGTGCACACCGTGGCCAGGTCGGACCGGATGATTGGCAATCTGGTTGAGCACAGTCCCGATTTCGGCCAGGTGGTCGGGTATGAGAACCACTCGGGTCTGACCTACCTGGGGGAGGGAGCCCAACCTCTGGGGACCGTAGACCAGGAGGGGCGCGGCAACAACGGCGAGGACCACACCGAGGGTGCCCGCCGAAACAAGGTGATTGGCACCTATATGCATGGTTCCCTCCTTCCCAAGAACCCGGCCATCACGGACTATCTGATAGGGGCGGCCGCCGATGGACGGTATGGCGAAGGCTCTCTGGACCAGATGAAGCAGGCCATGACCGAGGACGCCAGTCAGGAACTGGCCCGTCTGGATTCCCTGGCCGAGCAGGCCGGCAGGATAGCCGTATCAAGACCCAGGTGAGGCCGGTGTGGCGGTAGCCGTCTGAATCGGATTCTTTCATCGCACATATGCATTTGCGCGATGCTAGCGTGGGTGGTGATACATCCGTTGGCAGGAGGCGATGATGGGGTCGAAGAGACATTCAGTCGGCAAGGCCGCTCTGGGTCTGGGACTCGGGACCTTGGGGGCGTGGTGCTGGGCTTTGGCACCCGGTCTGCCGGTGGTGACCGGTCGGAGGAAACCCGTCGGTCTTTCCCGGAAGCCCTATGCCCATCGGGGATTGCATGATGCCGGATCGGGTATGGAGTCCGCCGAGCTCAGTCCCGGGCAGGAGGCCTATCGGAATCGGGTCCATGCATGTCTGGCGGCGGAGGTGCAGGCCGCTGACGACAAGGTGGTGGCACCCGAGAACTCCCTGGCGGCCTTCGAAGCCGCGTGCAAGGCCGGCTACGGTATCGAGTTGGATGTGCATCTGAGTCGCGACGGTCAGGTGGTGGTCATCCATGATGGGGACCTGCGACGGGTGGCGGGCGACAATCGTGCCGTGGCGGATCTGACCTATGCGGAATTGCAACGGATTCCCCTCCGCTCCGGAGCGACGGTCCAAGGCGGGAAATCAGCTGAGACGAGCGCCGGAAGCCCTGAGGTCCAATACGTGCCGCTCCTGTCCGATGTGCTTGCCCTGGTGGACGGCCGGGTGCCTCTGGTCGTCGAAATCAAGATGGATCGGGGGCTGGACCGGGAACTCATGCGCAAGACCGACGCCCTCCTGTCTGGTTATCAGGGGGACTATGTCATTGAATCCTTCAACGTCCTTGCCCTTGCCTGGTATCGGAAGCACCGGCCGGAGGTGACCCGGGGGCAGCTGGCGGTTCCCTATCGCGGTAGGGTGGATTCTCCTGATTCGGCCCTGCGGTGGATGGCCGGTTCCCTCCTCTTCAATTGGCTGGGGCGCCCGGACTTCGTGGCTTATGAATGGCATGGCGGGCATTCCCTGCCCATGCGCATCTACCGGTTCCTCGGCGGAACACCAGTCGCCTGGACCGTTCGCTCCGAGCGGGCTCAGGAGGAGTCCCGCCCGGACTTCGATGGAATCATCTTCGAGTCTTATCTGCCCGGGAACTGAACCGGCCATAAAGTCCGGAGACCACGGCGGCCAGGGCCAAACCCAATCGCAAAAAGGTGCCACCACCCTATGCGGGGATGGTGGCACCTTCAGTGCAATCAGGACGGAATCTATCGCGATGGTTGAGATTCTGCCCTATCGACGCTTGGTTCAGTCGATGACGCCGTAGAGACGGTCGCCGGCATCGCCCAGGCCGGGGACGATATAGGCGTGCTCGTTGAGTTTCTGATCGACTGCGCAGACCACGACCTTCAGATTGATGCTGGGGTCAACGTCCTGCTTCAGGCGCTCCAGGCCCTCCGGAGCGGCCAGGATGTTGATGGCGGTCACATCCTTGGCGCCGCGTTCTGCCAGATAGTGGGTGGCGGCGACCAGGGTGCCGCCGGTGGCCAGCATCGGGTCCAGGAGGAAGCACTGGCGACCGGAGAGGTCCTCGGGCAGGCGGTTTGCGTAGGTGACGATGTCCAGGGTGCTCTCGTCGCGCTTCATGCCCAGGAACCCGACCTCGGCGGTCGGCAGAAGGCGGGTCATGCCGTCGAGCATGCCCAGGCCGGCGCGCAGCACGGGAACGACCATGGGTCGGGGAGAGCAGAGCTTCTTGCCCACCATGGGTGCCACGGGGGTTTCGATCTGGCGGTCTTCGATGTCGAGATTGCGGGTGGCCTCATAGGCCTCCAGCATGACCAGCTCGCTGACCAGTTCACGGAAGGTGTTCGAGGGGGTGTTCTTGTCCCGCAGTACGGTCAGCTTGTGCTCAATCAGCGGGTGTTCCAGTACATGAAGTTCCATACCTTCTAGCGTAGCTCAGTCACTGGTCCGGTCCAAGAAAAGACGGGGTATTCCATGGCGGGCGTAAGCGAGTCCCCGGTGCCGAGGCCGACTGCGATACGGCTGCGGTGCCTTGCGGGTTGGTCAAGGTAAAGGAAAACGCCGAACCATGAAAGCGCCTGTCGGCGCAAACGCCGCTCGCAGCGGCAAAAAACGGAGCCCGGGGCTTAAGCATGGTCCGACGCATGCACCATTGTACGGCAAGAGTCCCAGCAGTCCAGATAGGAAACGCGCTTACTTTCCGGGATTCAAACTCGGGAGCAAGCGTCGAACAACCCTGCTCCAGGAGCCCTGCCGGGGAAATCCGGTCTGGGAATCGACATGTCTGCCGGAGACGTGGGCTGCCTGAGCCAGTCGTAGGGTGGAGCGGGTACCAGGGTTGACCGATAGAGCTGCGGAATCAACCTTTGCTCTTTACTCCAGGCGGCCCCGGCGCCAGAGGGCCGCCCCGTGCAGGAAGTCCCGGGCGGTGCCATTCAGGGATGAGGCTGTGCGGAGAGCGGCCTCATCCTGTTCGGATTTGGTTTCCGCAGTGCCTGTGGACCTGCGGACCGAGGCCTTGATTCCTCTGGCTATGACATCGCAGAATGCCCCCGCACGCTCCAGAGCCACGGCGAAGTCACCGGTGAAGGCGCCGGAGAGGATGGAATCGGCGGTCCTGGCTATGTCGTCGGCCTCCGGGGCCGGGTCCACGCCGGCTATGGCCGAGTCGGCCGTATCGGTCGGTTCGCCAAGGCGCCAGAGCCGGGATATCCCGTCGGCGTCACGCCGCATCCAGGAGCGGAGCATATAGAGCCGCCAGAGGATGCCGGGCAGGGAGTCCGGATCGGTGTCGCTCCAGAGCTCCGCGATCAGGTCCACCCCCTCGCGGTCGACCAGGGTCAGTACCCGCTCCACCACCTCCGGATCCTCGGTATGGTGCACCTTGTCCAGGAGGGACGCGGCCGAGACATGGCTCATCTCGCTCACCTGCTGGGGGTCCATGCCTCCGGTGAGCTGGGCTGCCAGGGAAGGGTCCAGCTGCCCAGGTCGTGAGGGCCTGGACGACCCGGTACCGGAGGCCACGAAGCCGGTACGTGAGGGGCGGATGGAGGAGGACCCGACCTGTGAGTTGCTGTCAGTAGACAATTGGAGTCACCTTCTGTACATCGATGATGGATGGATGCGCGGGGTCACCTGTCAGGCTGAGCACGATGGCGCTGCCGGTGGGCATGAAGGGGGACCCTTCAGGTAGGCGTTTCGCCATGCCCTTGCTATTGCACAACCCGCGCAGGTGCTCGAAAATTCCACCCAGAACGGGCCGGTGCATGCAGACCATCGCGGTCCTGTCGCCCAGGCTCAGAAGGTCCGCCATCTGGTCATCCATCCACTTGACGGCCTGGGTCGGATTCCTCTTGAACGCTGATTCGGTCAGACACCCCGCCGTTGTCAGGTGCATGTTCGCTTCGTCTGTATAGGGTCGGAGGGTCTGTACGCAACGTACCCAGGGGGAACTGAGCGCCAGGTCCGGTGCGAAGGTCACCAATTCCCGGGCCAGGGCGTAGGAGGCTGCGGCGCCTTTCGGCGTTATCGGACGGTCGGCATCCCTGCCGGTCCATTCCTTGCGCGGCACCGCCTTGCCGTGCCGGACGATGATGAACTGCCGGGCATTGAGCGCCCCCTCATCCACCCTGTCGATGAAGGCGGCCAGGACGGCTCGATCACTGTGATGGGTCAGGAGGCCCCTGGCGGTTTGTACGCTGACCCAGCGAATCTGATCGACTTCCTTGACACGGGGTTTATGTATGGGACCCATGAGTGTGCGCTGCCTCTCGGCCCGGTCCTCCCCGGCAGGGGTCGCCATCCAGTACCGGATGTGCTTGAGGCGGCCTCCCCTGGAACTGCTGCGCCTGCCTTCGCTTTCCAGGGGGTATTCCACATCAGCCAGGTAGGGGCCCAGGCGCGCGATCTGACCGGTCTCCTCACCCACCTCGCGCAGGGCGGCATGCATGTGGGTCTCCCGGTTTTCCAGCTTGCCCTTGGGCCAGCTCCAGTCGTCGTATTTGGGCCGGTGGACCAGGCAGAGCTCCAGGTCATCCAGGGCGGCCCGGGGGCTGGTGCCTGCTGGGGGTCTGCCATCATCGCTGAACTTCATCCAACCTCGGAAGTCCTGCCGACTTCTGTAGAGGATGGCCCCGGCGGCTTCGACGGACTGGCTCATGGCATGGCCTCCTTACGGGCCGGTCCATCCGGTCCACTTGGTGCCGGCAGCCTCCATGAAAACCTCTGGAGGCTGCCGGCCAGGCCTCCGTCCTTCAACGGCGCCGGGACCTCAGCGCGCGGGTGTGCTTGTCGATCAGATACTCCTGGCAGTCCACCAGGGGGTCGCCCTTCTCGTTGTGGGAGTGGCGCACATAGGTGCCATCCGCCTGCATGTGCCAGGAGCTGGTCGTGTCGGCCATCTGCAGGTCCACGTACTCAATCAGCTCCTGGACCTGGTCCGGCGCAGTGATACGGACCAGGGCCTCCACGCGCCGATCCAGGTTGCGGTGCATCAGGTCTGCCGAGCCTATCCAGACCTCTGGGCCCGACAAGGGCCCCTCGCCAATCTGTGGGCCCTGTGAGTTGGCAAAGGCGAAGATGCGGCTGTGCTCCAGGAAACGCCCCAGTATGGAGTGAACCCGGATGTTCTCGCTCAGCCCCGGCACTCCGGGCTTCAAGGCGCAGATACCGCGCTCGACGATGTCGATCTTGACCCCGGCCTGGCTGGCCCTGTAGAGGGCGTCGATGGTCTTTTCGTCAACCAGGGCGTTGACCTTGATCTTGATCCAGGCCTCTTTGCCGTCCAGGGCGGCCTCCTCTTCGCGGGCGATGCGCTGCAGGAGCCCCGACCTGACGGTACGGGGGGCCACCAGGAGGCGGTGGAAGGAGGACTTGGGGGCATACCCGGAGAGCTGGTTGAAGAGCCGGGCAAGGTCCTGACCCACCACGGGGTCGCAGGTCAGCAGACCCAGATCGGTGTACTGGCGGGCGGTCTTCGGGTTGTAGTTGCCTGTGCCCACGTGGCAGTAACGCCGCAGGCCGTCTTCCTCCTGGCGGACCACCAGGGAGAGCTTGCAGTGGGTCTTGAGTCCGACGATGCCGTAGACCACGTGGACGCCGGCACGTTCCAGCTGCCGAGCCCAGGCGATGTTGGCCTCCTCGTCGAACCTTGCCTTGATTTCAACCAGGGCCAGGACCTGTTTGCCTGCGTGGGCCGCATCCACCAGGGCGTTGATGATGGGGGAGTTGCCCGAGGTGCGGTAAAGGGTCTGCTTGATGGCCAGAACCTTGGGGTCGGCCGCCGCCTGCTCCAGGAAGGCCTGTACCGAGGTGGAGAAGGAATCGTACGGGTGGTGCAGGAGGACGTCGTGCTCGCGGATGGCGGCGAAGATGTCCTGGGCCTGGCTGGATTCCACCTCGGCGATCTGCCGGTTGGTCGTCGGGATGAAGGGCTGGAACTTCAGGTCGGTCCGGTCGATGGACTGGAGCTCGAAGAGGACGGTCCAATCGAGGGGTGCCGGCAGACGGTATACCTCGTCCGGGTTGACCCGAAGCTTGGTGGCCAGGAGCTGGGAGAGGAAGGGGGAAGTGGTGTCCGAGATCTCCAGGCGTATAGGGGGGCCGAAACGGCGCTGGAGCAGTTCCTTCTCCATTGCGTTCAGGAGGTTCTCGGCATCGTCCTCCTCCACGTCGATGTCCTCGTTACGGGTGACGCGGAAGGAACGGGCCTCCTTGATGATCATGCCGGGGAACAGCGACTCCAGGTGGGCGATGATCAGGTTCTCCATGGTGATGAAGCCATAGCGCTCGTCGCGGCCCTCCTCGTCGGTCAGATCGTCGACGGGGACCAGGCGGGAGAGGTTATCGGGAATCTTGACCCGGGCGAAGTGGGTCTTGCCCGAGGTCGGGTTCTCGACCAGGACGGCCAGGTTCAGGGAGTTGCCCGAAATGTAGGGGAAGGGGTGGGCCGGGTCCACCGCCAGAGGCGTCAGGACCGGGAAGACCTGGTTGCGGAAGAAGCTTGAAAGACGCTCCTGCTCCTGGCTGCTGAGCTGCTTCCAGCTGAGCAGGATGATGTGCTCCTTGGCCAGGTCTGGCAGGATGTGGTCGATGACGTAGTGGGCTTGCTCTTCCTGGAGTTTGTGGGCCTGCTCCGATATGGCGCGCAGCTGCTGGCGGGGGCTGAGGCCACTGGCTGCAGTGACGGCGATACCCGTGTCCACGCGACGCTTGAGTCCGGCCACGCGGACCATGAAGAACTCATCCAGGTTCGAGGCGAAGATTGCGGCGAAATTCGCGCGCTCCAGAAGGGGAACCGTCTCATCCTGAGCCAGCTCAAGCACGCGCTTGTTGAACTTGAGCCAGCTGATTTCCCGGTCGAAATAGCGGTCCTCAGGCAGGGGTGCTTCCGGCTGGCCGTGCCTGACCGCGGGGCGGCGGGACTGCTTGTCGGTCTCGGCTATGTGCTCCGCAATCTGGCTCTTGAGTAGGGCCTTGGAGGGTGCGTCGAATTTCTGAACCATACTATAGAACTCTATTCCGTAGTGTGGTCCGGGGCAATCCGCTGAATGACGATAGGTCGCGGCACATGGAAAAGGGCGGCCCCCGAAAGGGCCGCCCTGCAAGGTCTGCTCCAGTGGAATCTCTGCACAACATCGTCGTTGCAACGGTTAAGTCTGCAATGCCCGTTCAACGCATTGGTCCATGTGGCCATACACTTTGTGGGCTTCCACTCTGTTGAGTTTTCCTTGTACTTGTTATTATGCCAGGTTCTTCAGGGGGTGCAAGCCTTGCCGGAGACCCTCTGAAGGATGGGAGGTTCTGTTCGGTACGGTGCAAATGAACAGCCCCACAAGGAGGGCGATGGTCGTTTCGAATCGGCCTGTGTTCACATATGTGCTGAATTAGGGTCAGAGCTACATGTTTTGTTGCAATTTCAGGCGTGTCGTCGTTCTGTAGCGTGGGCGAGCACAATCGGGCATTGCCGTTTGCGCGGGTTGCATCCAGGCCTCTTGTTTTCGGCTCCTCCGTTCTTTCCTGTCTGTCGGTACACATTTGACCACATGGCTCTCGTCTCCTGGTTCAGGCTCGGACACGCATGTGTACTTGCGTTTGTTGGTAGCTGGATATCGGAAATCAGGCCCGGTATGGAGCGGGTGAGGCAGGTGGTGGCGTCATGGGAATCTCAAACAGGGCGGATAAGACTGGCGCCGCCAATCGTAAGCCGTCTGATAAGGGTCTGGCTGACCGTTCCGGCGGACAGGGTGAGAGGTTGCGCGGCCTGGTCTTCCTCTGTGCTTCGGGCGGGGTGGGGTTGACCACCCTGGTTGCCCTGGTGGCAAAGAGCCTGGCCAGGCGTTCCCACGTCTGCGCCTTGGCTGATTTGGATTTGACCGGCGGGGGAATGGATGTCCTTCTGGGAATCGAAGGTGTGCCAGGCTTACGACTTGAACAGATCCGTGCTCCACTGGGAAGGATGGATTCCCGGGCTTTGATGGAGGAACTTCCCGTCTGGGACGGCATCCCGGTCCTGAGCAGTGATCCCTGGAATGGTCCTGCACCGGGCTGGTGGGATATTGATGCGGCCTTGAAAGCCATGTCGGGTTTTGCCGAGCTGCTTCTTGTCGATGCCGGACGGGGAGCCGGTTTGCGGACTCTACGTTCGATAGCGGGTTTGCCCCGGGTGCTCTTGGTTGACATGACCGTCCTGGGGCTGGCCAGAGCTCGATCTCTTCTTGCTGGTTCCAGGCCGTCGGGAGGAATGAACAGGAATGCCGCCGATGCACGTGAGGGTTTCGACGCTCACTGGGCTGGTCAGATGGATGCAGGCAGGGGGAGGCGATCGCCGAGTTCGACTGGAAGGGATGCGGCTGGGGGAGTCCCTGCCGGGGCAGAACCTGGTGGTGCCAATCCGATTGATGCGGACCCCTTGGCGGTGATAGGGGTCCGGCCGCATATTGGGCGGTCATCCGACCTGGTTGGACAGGATGAGGCGGCTGATTTCCTTGGAATCCCGCTCATCTGTGTTCTGAAACCTGAAGCCTCACTGGCTGGTTCGGTCCAATCAGGTCTGGGTTTACGGAAGATACCGCGGTCGTATCAGAAGGCTCTCAAACCTCTTATCGATGTGATTGAGGATTCGCTCCCATTCCGTTCGGGCGGTATCGGTGGTTGAGGGATGGGAGTCGAGGTTGACCTTTGGGTACCTGAACGATTTGGTGCAGGATTCGGCCGTCACGGATATCGCCGTCACCGGAGAAGGAAGGGTCTGGGCTGACAGGGGGAGGGGCATGGAGGAAGAGATGCTGGAGCCTGGGTTTGCATCGCCCGGGGCCGTCCGCGATTTTGCGGTCCAGCTCTGCTCCCAGCTGGGCAAGCGGTTGGACGATGCCCGCCCTATTGCGGATGCCTCAAATGAGGCGGGTATCCGCATCCATGCCGTGTTGGCCCCGCTGGTCCCCTCCGGGGCCTCCCTGTCCATACGACTTCCCTCACGTCGCCACCCTGGCTTGGAGGAGCTGGTCGCTTCGGGGCTCTGCCCCTATAGCTGGCTCTTCATTCTCAAAGCCCTGGTAGTGAACCGTGCCACCCTCCTGGTCACCGGGGGAACGGGGGTGGGCAAGACCACTCTTCTGCGGTCTCTCTTGGCGCTCTGCCCACCCTGCGAGCGACTGGTCACCGTTGAGGAGGTGCGTGAGCTGGGAACCATCGCAGGGCATGGCAACCAGGTCGCTCTGGCTGCGCGGGAGTCCAATGTGGAGGGGGCAGGTGCCGTTGGACTGGTCGACCTGGTCAAGGCCACCCTGAGAATGCGGCCGGACCGAATCATCCTGGGGGAGTGCAGGGGCGAGGAGGTATCCGACCTCCTGAGAGCCTTCAACTCCGGACATACGGGAGGGATGGTCACCCTCCACGCCGACAGCGTGGAGCGGGTTCCCTCGCGGCTGGCCTCTCTGGGCCTTCTGGCTGGTCTGAGACCCACCGCAATGGCTGCCCTGGCCGAAGGGGCGTTCGATGTGGTGATTCATCTGGAGCGCGACGGGGGCCAGCGCCATATTGCACAGATAGGAAGGTTGACCATGGGGAGGGAGGGGGCGTTGGTGGGTCTGCCGATCTGTACATGGTCGGGAAAAGACCAGCCCCGATACGGTCCAGCCTGGGGTCCATTTGCCAAACAGTGGGGAATCAGGACCAGCGCCGGGGATCGAGGCGGGGGATGAACGCCGACCTGCTTTCCGTCCAATTCGGTGTCCTGATTCTGATTGCAGGGATGCTTGTTCTGTCGAGTCGATGTGATGCCAGGTGCCGTCTGGAATCACTGACCAGGAAGAAGGCCCTGAATGCCGAGGTTGAAGGGTCGGCGGTCCTGATTGCCTCCCTGGCTGCCCTGGTCCGTAACGGCAGTGGTCTGGTGGAGGCGTACGAGGAGTTGTCCGACCGACGGTTTGCCACCAAGGAAGTCACCTATGACCGTGTTCACACCATGCTTCGGGAGTGGTGTTTACCCGATGAACAAGATGAGGGCATGGAAGCCATTGCCGTTGCCCTGATGGCTTCGTATCGATTGAGTGCCGATTCGGGATGTCGGGCTTCGGACTGCCTGCGGGTGGTGGCCGACATGCAGAAACGTCAGGCTGCGATGAAGGACGCCCGTGACGGGGCCTTTGCCATGCCCAGGGCCACGGTGAAACTCCTCTCTGGTCTGCCGATTCTTACCGTTTTCCTAGGTGAGCTGATGGGTGCGCATCCGCTGTTCTTCCTTTTCCGGCCAGGCGCAGGATTGGGTTGTCTGGTTGTGGGGACCTGCTTTTACTGTGCCGGACTTATCTGGATGCGGGGGCTGCTCAACGGACTGGAGAAGGGGGAATCACTGTGACGAAGGCGTTGGGAATTGCCGTGCTGGTTGCTCTTGCGCGGGCGTTGTTCCGTGACCCGGTCGCGCTGCGCTCGCGGTTGGGATGTGGCGGGAGGGTCAATCCTCCGCTCACGCTGGTTCTGGAGATGGTGGCGGTAAGCCTGCGTCAGGGTGCCTCGATTCCCTTTGCTCTGGAGGGTGTGGGGCGCACCCTTGGCGGTGCCTATGCGGAGACCATGATTCGGGTGGCCCGGTTGCTGGTCGAGGGCAATGACTGGTATTTTTCCTGGGCGCAGGCCATGAGGCATCCCCGGATCGGAGAGGCGATGACGGTTCTTTCGGGTTGTTTGGAATCCTCATGGTTACATGGAACTTCGCCCCTGAACCGGATGGACACCACCATTGAACAGGTGGAACGGAAGACCCGCAGTCGACTGGATCAGGAGACAGCCAGGCTATCCATCCGGATACTGATGCCCACCGGGCTTTGCATCCTGCCGGCCTTTGTCCTCATAGGTGTCATTCCCTGTATTGCTGCCTTTGCGGGCGGGATGTTCTGAATCGAGCGTCTCGGCTGGGATATCTTCCACCTTGCTCCCCATTGTGCGGTGCTTCGCGCGCTTTCCTCGACGGTCCGTCTTTGGGGTCTCGGCCATTCCGGTTTCTTGGATGCCTCGAAGATAGGTCACGCGTGAGCGGCAATCCACGAAGAATTTCATCGGTGCTCATTTGACCACATGTGCATTGTCGGAGATCTTGCACGGCGCAACCGAGGCAGAGTGGGAGACGTCAGACGGGGAGGTTCCTTGGAATTAGCGGAACCCGATTGATTGGGGCTTACGAAAATGAAAGGTGGCTGTAATGACAAGTATGCAATCGGTGGTTAATGGTCAGGATTCCTGTAGTGAAGGAATCGAATCCACCCAGCTTGAGGAGTGCGCTGATGCCGAAGTGACTACCATGCCCAACGGGGGTCATGGATTCGCTGGACTGAAAGCGGTACGGGCGAGATTGTCCCAGAAGGTGTATGACTTGGTTCGCCGTCTGCATCTTATGGTTCTCGTGCTGATTCGACGAGGTGCCGTCAGGTTGAAGGTGCTGACCTCGCGGCCAGAGTCCGGAGCTGCGACGGCCGAGTATGCCGTGGTTCTGATAGCAGCGACGGCCTTTGCCGGTCTGCTCCTGGTCATACTCAAGTCCGATACCGTGCGTTCCCTCCTGTCGGCACTGGTCAAACAGGCCCTGAGCGTCTGATGGTGGGCCAGGATATGGCAAGACCGGGTGGGCGCAGCCAGCCGGAGAAAGACGGATCTGATTCGGGGACGGTAACGGCGGAGTTCGCCATAGTGCTTCCGGCTGTCATGGCTTTGGCCATACTGCTCCTGGCCCTGACCCAGACCGTTCGCACCGGCATGATCTGTCAGGAAGCCGCTAATGCCGCGGCCCGTGAAGTGGTGGTTCACCAGGGTGGGGGCGACCCGGCCGCAATTACGGCCCGGATGGCCGGGGGCTCTTCTGTTTTGTCGCGCGAACGTTCCGGTCACCAGGTCCGGGTCACCCTCTCCTGCCCCCTTGTCTCCACTCCGCTTGGGGTTCTGCCTCCCCGTATCCAGGGCAGGGCCGTAGCGATTCTCGAGGAGTGAGGCTGTGGCTGTTGAAGGGAACCGTTTCCACCGGCCGGCCCCAGCTGACGTCCGGAGGGATTCGCGCCGGGTGGAATCAGAGGCTGCTGAACCAGGGCAGATGGTGTTCGACGGGCGCGAACGGTCGGACTGTTCGTCGCTTCCCGGCAGTAGAGCAGGACGGTGTCGCTGGTGCAAGGCAGGAGCTGGCTCCGTGAGGCCGTGGTGGGATGGTGCAGACAAGGGGTCCGGGTCGGTCTTGGGTATCGTTCTTGTTTCCTTGGCAGCGATGGGGCTGGTGCTTGTCGCTATGGTGGGGAACCTGCTCATCTGCCGGGGCAGGGCGCAAACGGCAGCCGATGCAGCAGCCCTGTCCGCCGCGACGGCCTTGTACGAAGGCAGGGACTCACCCTGTGTCCGGGCCGCGTCCGTGGCTGCCGCCAATAAGGGGACCCTGACAACCTGTACGGTTGAAGAGGAGGATGTCCTGGTCGATGTCGGGGTTGATACCTCGGTTCTCATCGTTCCCAGGGTGGTCCAATCGTCTCGCGCCGGGCCGGTCGACTGCGGCTGAGGCGAACGGCGGCTAAAAGCGAACGTGTCTAAAGAAATGGATAGCCTTGAATCATGGCATTAGCACTCTATAGGCGGTATCGTCCTGACACATTTGACGGCATTATCGGTCAGGGCCAGGTCACGGTACCCCTGTCTCGGGCACTGGATGAGCACAAGCTCACCCATGCCTACCTCTTCTCGGGTCCCAGGGGATGCGGGAAGACCAGTAGTGCGCGAATCTTCGCCCGGTGCATCAACTGCGCCGAGGGTCCCACCAGCCACCCTTGTGGGGAGTGTGACAGCTGCAAGGACCTGGCCACAGGCGGCCCGGGGTCAATCGATGTGGTGGAGATTGATGCGGCCAGCCACAACGGGGTCGATGATGCAAGGGAACTCAGGGAGCGTGCGGGCTTCGCGCCTGTGCGTGACCGGTACAAGATATTCATCCTCGATGAGGCCCATATGGTCACCCAGCAGGGATTCAACGCCCTGCTCAAGATTGTCGAAGAGCCGCCAGAGCATGTCATGTTCATCTTTGCGACCACCGAACCGGAAAAGGTCATCGGCACGATCCGGTCCAGGACCCATCATTACCCCTTCCGTCTGGTTCCCCAAGAGGTCATGGGTCCGTATCTGGAGGAAATCTGCTCCAAGGAGGACATCAAGGCCGAGCCTGGTGTGCTGAAGCTGACCATGCGGGCAGGCGGCGGTTCCGTGCGCGATACCCTCTCCGTTCTGGACCAGCTTATGGTGGGGGCCGTGGATGGTGCCATCACCTATGACTCGGCCGTGGCCCTCCTGGGCTTCACCCCCGAATCCCTGATTGGTGAGGCGGTGGATGCCCTGATCAATCATGACGGGACCGGCCTGTATGGAGTAATCCAGAAAGTGGTGGTTGGCGGATTCGAACCGCAGCGGTTTGTCGAGGATCTCCTGGCCCGTGTCCGCGACCTCCTGGTGTTGAAGTTGGCCGGCGACAAGGCCGAGAGTGTGCTGAGCGAGGACTCCGATGCCGATCAGGTCGCAGACCTGCACCGCCAGGCGGATGCCCTGGGATTGACCACCTTGACTTCGATGGCCGACTGTATCAATAAGACCCTGGCCAGCATGAACGGGACCACCTCGCCCCGAATGCGGCTGGAATTGCTTGCGGCGCGTCTCCTTGCCATAGGGTGTGAACCCATGGAGGCCCCTCAGCAGGCCCGGTCTGCCGACTCTGCGGCCACCAGGCCGGCCGTGCCTGCTCGGTCAGGTTTTATCGGATCCGGCAACCGTACCGGTCAACAAGAACGCAATAACCCTGAAGCAATGCCGGACAAGACCGCATCGCAGACACATTCCAGCGATGGGCCGGTACAGTCCCCAACCCAGCAGGCCCCAAGCACCAGGCAATCCCAGACTGCCGACCAGACCGGCCCGGCTCGTTCGGAATCTGGAGCGCAGTCGGATACTGCTCCACAATCCTCTCCTGCTCCGCAGGGCTCGTCCTCTGTTGCAGATGGACAGGAACCGATTCCAAGCGGAGCCGAGCTGGACAAGCGTTGGGATGCCCTGGTTGCCGCCTTGCCGGATGAGGTCCGCGATTATGTGACCAGGAGCAAGGTGCCTACCGTGTCCATGAAGACCGGTTCCTCAGGTAGGCAAATGCTGGCCATGACTTTCGACAGACCACTGAGCCAGCATGCCTTCGCCATGGCTGTAACCTCCCAGAGTGTGGATGGTGAGACCAAGGTTCCCAAGATCGTCATGGTCCGGGCTCGGCAGGAGTTCGGCGACAAGACCATGATTGCCCCCTCCGGGACGGCCGCCAATGGTGAGCAGGTGGAGTCGGTCGCCAAGATGACGCCACAACGCCGTGCCGAGGTGAAGAAGGAAGTCGCCTTGGCGCGCGCCAACCTGTCGACCATGAATCTGGATTCGGCCGTCATGCCTCACGCCGCCTCCGACATGAACCACACGGGACGCGACACGGCAGGCACCAAGAGTGAAACCGGTGGGAAGAAGTCCCCGGCCGGTGACCAGGCGGAATCCGGCGACGGATCGGATGACGCCCACCACCCAGGAAGACCTACCGGCCCGGAAACGTCAGTAAGCCAGGTTGTTCCGGAGGGGCGGGCCGTTCCGGCCAAGCAGTCGGCTTCCGGCCCCCTGCCGGCAGCAGGATTCGGCTCAACAGACTCCTATATGCAGGATGATGAGGATGACCCTTGGGCCCATCCGACACCTGTGCGAGCGACCGGGGAATCCGGCGACCGAAAGCAGGATGAACAGCCCGAGGAACATGAGACCAAGAAAGTCGCCGTTCCTGATCTGAGTGATGATATTGATCCCTGGGCGGTTCCCGAGCAGGCAGCCCCTGCTGCTGAGTCGGGTTCGGCTCCGATTGATTCCAGCGGGAGCACCGTGCCTGCCGCTGGGGATGCGGCCGCTGGCCTATCGTCCGGCAGTGCTGAGCGGATGACCGGGGATGAGGACGGGCAACCAGCAGGTAACCCTCAGAGCGGCCTTCGGCAGCAGCCGCAGACCGTTCCTGTCGGCTTCCAGAGCGAGCGATCCGACGTGGCCATGCCGTCGAATCAGACGGTCGCTGGGCAGGATTCCGGCCCGCAGTATGGCGGTCCCGGATCACCGGATGAGTCCGGATCGGATCTGGGTGGAACTCCCGCGCCTGTAGACGTCAGCCCTGATGAAGACGTCTACTCAATGCAGGATGCCCGGTTGGGGGCCGATATGACCCTGAACCAGGATGACCTGGCCAAGATGTTCGATGTATCCAAGGTCGAGGACTTCTCCGCCGACGATCCAGCCAATCCGCTGAATGTGCAACGCAGGCGACAGGAACGACAGGCGGGTGAATGATGGCGGGAACCTATGACGGAGCCATTCAGGATCTGATTGACTCATTTGCCAAACTCCCCGGGATAGGGCCTAAAGGGGCGCAACGGATAGCCTTCCACCTTCTGGGTGTGGACAGGCAGAGTGCCCAGGACCTGGCCGATGCCATCATTACGGTCAAGGAGAAGGTCCGCTTCTGCGAGATCTGTGGGAATGTCTGTGAAACCAGTCCCTGCCCAATCTGCCAGGATCCTCGCCGCGACCGGTCCGTCATCTGCCTGGTCGAGGAGCCCAAGGATGTGATGAGCATCGAGCGGACCGGCGAGTACCGCGGTCTGTACCACGTTCTGGGCGGGGCCATTGACCCCATGTCCAACGTGGGGCCCGGCGACCTGCGAATCCCTGAGCTGCTGCAGAGGCTCAAGTCGGGCGAGGTCAAAGAGATCATCCTGGCACTGGACCCCAATATCGAAGGCGAAGCCACAACCACCTACCTGGCCCGGCTCCTGGATCCGCTGGAAATCACAGTGACCAGGCTGGCCAGTGGTCTGCCTGTAGGCAGCGATCTGGAGTATGCGGACGAAATAACCTTGGGTCGGGCCATCTCCGGTCGTCGCGCGGTCTGAAACGAGGCCGATGACCGGGCCATCCCTGCAACCTTAAGTTCACGGATGTGGTGATGAAGAGGCGATGCGGAATCGGTCGCCGAAAGCCGGAGCAATCGGCGCCGACAGGTAGTCGTTCCCTTCATTCCCGACTGAGGCTGGTGGTTTTGGGTCCACATGCTGGTGACCTGGGGGTTCAGGACCATGGACGTTCATATAATGGCCTCTCGTAACGTAAGTTCAAGTGGCTCAACCTTCGCGGATGGAATAGCAGTGGCTCTTATCGTTCAGAAATTCGGCGGATCCTCGGTAGCGGATTCGGATTCCATCAAGCGTGTGGCCAAGCGCATCATCGAGACCAAGCATGCAGGCAACGATATGGCTGTCGTGGTTTCGGCCATGGGAGACACCACCGACGATCTGATTGACCAGGCCCTGGACGTGGACTCCAATCCTCCCGCCCGGGAGATGGACATGCTGATGACAGCCGGTGAGCGTATTTCCATGAGTCTCCTGGCCATGACCATCCATGCCCAGGGTGAGAGCGCCCACTCCTTCACCGGCTCCCAGGCCGGTTTCATGACCGATGCCCGGTATGGTGCCGCCCACATCCGCAATGTCAAGCCCTATCGCGTGATGGATGCGCTGAAGCATGGCGAGGTCGGTATCGTGGCGGGGTTCCAGGGGGTCAATGCCGACGGCGACGCCACGACGCTCGGTCGCGGGGGGTCGGATACTTCGGCGGTGGCCCTTGCGGTGGCCCTTCACGCGGATGTCTGCGAGATTTACACTGATGTGGATGGGGTCTTCACGGCGGATCCCAGGATCGTTCCCACCGCCCGCCGTATTTCCAGGATTTCATACGAAGAGATGATGGAGATGGCTGCGGGTGGATCCAAGGTTCTGGCCCTGCGTTGCGTGGAATACGCCCAGAGGTTCCGCATGCCCATCCATGTGCGCAGCTCTTTCTCGCACCGGCCGGGGACGCTGATCATGTCCCAGGATATGGATGTGGCGGATATCCCCAACCTGGCACCGAATCAGTGTCAGGTGGCCCAGGCGCAGCTGGACAACCAGCCGGACCGTGAAGGATGACGGAAGGATGAATATGGCAGGCGGCAAATCAATGGGTGACCTCTTCCCGGACCTGAACGGTCCCGAGGCACCTATCATCTCGGGCGTGGCCCATGACCGCAGCGAGACCCAGGTCACTCTGCGGTCGGTCCCCGACAAGACGGGTGTGGCCGCCAAGCTCTTCACCATCCTGGCCGAGGGTGGTATCAACATCGATATGATCGTTCAGGCGGGTGCCTCCACCGGCACCGTTGATATTTCCTTCACCCTGCCCAGTGCCCAGGCCGACCAGGTCCACCCCCTGCTGGATCAGGCCAGGGATGTCATCGAGTTCAAGTCGGTCGACCTCAACTCCGATGTAGGCAAGGTCACCCTGGTTGGCGTAGGCATGAAGACGCACTCAGGCATCACCGCCACCTTCTTCCGGGCGCTGAGCGACAAGCACATCAACGTGCTGATGATCTCCACCTCGGAGATTCGCATCTCGGCCCTGGTCCCGCTGGAGGACCTGGATGATGCCGTCAAGGCCGTCCATACGGCCTTCGAACTGGACGCGGATCAGGTCGAGGCGGTCGTCTACGGCGGTACAGGTCGCTGACCCGCGGATCACCGCTACAATCAAAAAACCAGGGAAAATCAAACAATCCGGATCGATCCATGCAGGGAACCGGCACACTTCCGGTCCGGCTCCATGCATCCGTTCTGCGGCGGATGGGTCGGAGAGGAGATTAGGATGACGACGATCAACGATCGGGGCATCAACGTTGCGGTGCTGGGCGCCACAGGGCAGGTCGGCATGGTTGTGCGTCGAATTCTGGCCGAGCGCGGTTTTCCCGTCAGAGACCTGAGATTCATGGCCTCGGCCCACTCCGCCGGGCAGGAAGTGGACTGGTGCGGGCATCCCATCATCGTGGAGGACGTCGAGAAGGCGGACCTGGCGGGTATCGACCTGGCCATCTTCTCGGCCGGTGGCGCCACCTCGAAGGTCTGGGCTCCCCGCTTCGCCGAGGCGGGTGCCTATGTGGTCGACAACTCCTCCCAGTGGCGGATGGATCCTGAGGTGCCCCTGGTGGTTTCCGAGGTCAACCCCGAAGATCTGGATCGGATTCCTCGCGGCATCGTGGCAAACCCCAACTGCACCACCATGGCCTGTATGCCTGTGCTGAGCCCCCTGGCCAAGGCGTACGGTCTCAACCGACTGATTGTCTCCTCCTACCAAGCGGTTTCCGGTGCCGGTCGGGCGGGAGTTCTCCAGCTCAGGAACGAGGCGGCTGCGGCGGTTGAGCAGGGCGCGGACAAGCTGGCGTTCGACGGTTCGTCCATCGACTTCCCCGCCCCCACCAAGGTGGTCAGGACCATTGCGTTCGATGCGGTTCCCTTCATCGGTTCGCTGGCGGATGACGGAAGCGAGGAGACCGATGAGGAGCAGAAACTGCGCAATGAGAGCCGTAAGATACTCCACCTGCCCGGTCTCCAGGCCTCCTGCACCTGTGTTCGTGTCGGGGTCTTCACCTCGCATGGCATGAGCATCAACGCCGAATTCGACCAGGACGTGACACCTGACCAGGCCAGGGACCTCCTGGCTGCGGCTCCTGGTGTGAGCCTTTCCGATATCCCGACCCCGCTCCAGGCGGCTGGCAAGGATCCCAGCTTTGTTGGCAGAATCCGTCAGGATCAGGCCGTGCCGGGCAGGAAGGGGCTGGCCATGTTCGTCGCCAACGACAACCTGCGCAAGGGTGCCGCCCTGAACGCCGTGCAGATTGCCGAGGTCATCGTCGCCAAGCACTTTGCGGACCGGTCCTGAGTCCTGGGGGGGGGGTCGCCTTGAAGGGCCGGTCGGGGAGTGGGGAAGCGCGGATGCCTGACCGCTGAGCTGATGCACCCGCCCGGTCACGGCATCACTGCCGTTTTCTGCCCCCGGTTTGCCTGTCATCCAGCTCCAGGATCCCCTCTGCGGTCTCCCTGTCGGTGGCCAGGGCCGAGATTAGCCCCGCCCTGAGGCAGGCCAGTATTCCCGGCACCTTCTGGTGCCCCCAGGCCACACCGATGACCAGGGGGATGCGCTTGAGCCGGTCAAAGTCGATGGATATGGTCCGCTCGCACAGGCTGGTGCGGATGTGGTTGCCCTGGGCGTCGATATGGTGGCCGCAGATATGCCCCACCGCCTTCCGGGCTGTCACCTCCCGAACCAGGTCGGCGTTCTCGTAATCGTGGAAGATATGCCCGGAGCGCCCATCCTCCACGGACCCGACGCCAACCACGGCCACGTCCGCATGGCCGCCCAGGGTCAGGGTGTCGGCAATCTGCTTTTCCTTGAGCATGGCCTTGGCGATGGTCTTGGAGGAGAGAATCATGGGTACGGGCAGGGAGGTGTAGTTGCCTCCCAGGCGTTGGGCCAGCATCCTGCAGATCTCCGGCGAATCCGTCATGGGGTTGTTGGGGGAGAGGGAACCGATCATCTGCGCCACGTTGGTCTTGCCCCAGTTCTGGAGCGGTACCTCCCGCACCGTATAGGCCACGGCATTGCCGTTGGAGACCGTAACGAGGGAGTCGGGCCGGGTATGTTCCACCAGGAGGGACGCGGCGCTGCGTGGGACCACATCGTAGCCCGTGCATCCCGAAGGGGGCTCGGAAACCCTGGCATAGTGCAGGTTGAAACGGCCTATCAGCTCGTTTTCCAGGTTTTGCAGCCGCTCCAGGGGGTCCCTGATGGTGACGGAGACCAGGCCCTGGTCCTCGGCTTCCTTGAGCATCCGCGAGACGGAGGGCCGTGAGTACCCGACCCTTGCCGCAATCTCGGACTGAAGCATGTGGTCCTCGTAATACATGCGGGCGATTTTCAGGAGGAGCTGGACCCGGTCGCGCGCCTGTGCGGAGGTCATCAGCTGCACGTTGCTGAACATATGTACATCTTATCAAGTACTTGTGGTGCCAGCAAGACAAAACAGAACTGGGCAGTTGATGAATAAATCAGCTATTTTTGCCCGGAAGGTCCCGGTTGTAGTAGAACTGGCAAGCATATGTACATTACCTGGGTTGCCATTGTGTTTGGTCCTTACCTATCCTGGACCCTGTACGAGGGCACCGGTGCCATAGGGTGGCCGGATGTGGTGCCCGACAGCCGCAGAGAAGACAAACAAAGGAGTTCGAATGGCATTCGCAAGAACGATCCTCGGAGATGTGGACCCCGGGACCCTGGGTGTCGTCAACAGCCATGACCATCTGATTCGCGTCGGGGCCGGAGAGGTCTACCTGGATGGTGACCACCAGCTGGATTCCGTCGAGAAGGCCCAGACCGAGGCCGGGTACTTCGCCAAGGCTTCCCTGAACTGGAGCGACCAGGGTGGCACCGTGGTCGATATGTGCCCGATCAACTGTGGCCGCGATATCGAAAAGCTGGTCGAGGTGGCCCGCTCCGTTGACCATCTGCAGGTCATCGGTGCCACCGGCTTCCACCGTGAACACGTCTACCTGGAGACCCAGTCGCACTGGATCAACCGCTACAGTGTGGACCAGATCGCCGACCTGGTCATCGCCGACATCACCGAGGGTATTGACCGCAACGACTACACGGGTCCTCTGGTGGACCGCAGCCCCTACAAGGCCGGTGTCATCAAGATCGGCACTGCTTACGGCAAGATCACCCCCTTCGAGCACAAGTGCATGGAGGCCGCAGCCAAGGCCGCCATTGCGACCGGTGCCCCGATCAACACCCATACCACCTATGGCACCTGCGGCCTGGAGCAGGCCCAGACCCTCATCGAGCTGGGCGTCCCGGCCGATCAGATTGCCATCGGACACATCCAGCGCAATGCGGATGTCTACTACCTGGAACAGATTCTTGACCTGGGCGTCTACCTGGAGATCGACGGTACCAACCGCATCAAGTACCAGCCCGATTCCAACAGGATCATGGAACTGAAGGCCTTCAAGGACGATGGCTTCGAGGACAGGATTCTCCTGGGCACCGATTCGGGCAAGCGCTCCTACCAGAAGGTCTACGGATCGGTCAGCGGCGTTGACTACAACCCCGCCGTGGACGGCCCCCGCATGATCGCCGAGGGGTTCGATCCCGCCTACGTCGATAAGCTGCTTATTGGCAACGCCCGCACCTTCTTCACCTTCCGCAAGGAGGCCTGATCGCCATGGCGAAGGAGAACCAGCCGGGCACCGAGGGAGCCCTGGAGCGGCCGCAGTTGCAGATTGCCCTGGACACCTTCGACATGCCTTCTGCCTTGAAGCCTCTTAACGCGGCCATCAGCAAGATTGACGTCATCGAGTGCGGTACCGTCCTGATCATTGCGGAGGGACTGAAGGCCGTCCGTGAGATCAGGGCGCTCTACCCCGGGAAGACCATCCTGGCCGATGTGCGTATCGCCGAGGCCGGAGCGGTCATTTCCAGGGCCTGCTTCGAAGCCGGTGCCAACTGGGTCTCGGTCGTGGCCGGGGCCAGCATGACCACGGTGGGGCAGGTCGTCAAGGTCGCCCAGGAGTTCGGTGGTGAGGTCCAGATTGAACTCGGGGAGAAGTACGACTCCGACCAGGCCAGGCAGTGGCGTGAACTTGGTGCCACCCAGGTCATTGTTCATCGTTCCCGGGATGCCGAGGCCGCAGGAACCTTGACCTGGGGTGAAAACGACAGGGCTCGCATCCGTGAACTGCATGATATGGGATTCAAGGTCACCGTCACAGGTGGCGTCACCGCCAAGGACCTCCCCTTCTTCGAGGGTGTTCCTGTCGGTGTGGTCATCTCGGGTCGCGGCATTGTCAAGGCTGACGACCCGCTGGCGGCGGCGACCGAGTTGCGGGACACGATTGACAGCGTCTGGCCCTGACAGTCCCAGAGAATTCCGCTCGTCCGTAGTACGGATGAACGGTTCCGGCCCGGTGGTCCGGATGGATCCACCGGTGCCGGACCGTAACCCCTGCCGGAGTTGCCGGGCTTCGGCGGGGCAATGACCGACCAGGCAGTAGAAGGTTGAACCGGTGGGCCACCACCGCAGGTGGTCCACCTGGATCTGATCCGTTCATGACGGATCGAACAAGGAAAGACCGGAGAAGGACATGGCTGTCCTGATACGGTTCGAGTGAAACAAGCTAAGGAATACGATGGCAGAGCATACCTATGACCTTTCAACGATTGGCGAGGGTCAGATCAGACTTACGGTCAGGAGGGGCGAGCGCCTGATGAATGCGCGCTCCGTCCTGATGAACCCGGCATGTTCGGAGGCCAACGTGGCCGGTGTTCTGGCCCAGTTGCAACGCAAGACCCTCTGGACCTCGTCACTGCCCGAGGGTGATCTGGGCGAGTATGTGCTGAGCGAGTACCGCTCGGTGGGGGTGGACATGAGCACCATGGTCCGCAAGCCTGCCAGCCGTATCGCCCTCTACTTCATGGAGCCGGGCGAACCTCCGATGCCGGCCAACGTGATCTACGACCGGGAGTACACCCCATTCAGAACCACCGGGGTGAACGATTACGACTGGGAGCGGATGCTTGATACCCGTCTGGTCTTTTTGACCGGCATCACCGCAGCCTTGACCGATACCACTGCCGAGGTGGTGACCTACGCCGCGGACCAGGCCGCCCAACGGGGCATTGACATCGCCCTGGATGTGAACTTCCGCAGCAAGCTCTGGACGGGTGAACAGGCCCGGCATATCCTGGAACCCATCGCCGAGAAGGCCCGCATCCTCTTCTGCTCCATCAAGGACGCCAAGAGCGTCTTCGGGATAGAAGGAAGTGGGGAAGAGGTCTGCGAGCAGCTCTATCGGCGCTTCGGCAATGAGTACATCATCTCCACCAACCATCTGGACGGTCCCTATCTGCATACCGCCAAGGGGGTCAAGAAGTACACGACCACCACGGTTCCCGTCGTTGACCGTCCCGGTGCCGGTGACTCCTTTGTGGCCGCGACCCTGCATGGCTTCCTCTCCGATGATGTGGATTGCGGCGTGCGCTGGGGCCAGCGGGCGGCCGAATACGCTCTGACCCATATGGGCGACCTGACCCGTATCCGCGCCCATGAACTCGATATCCCCCTGGGCGATGACATCAACCGTTGAGAGCCGAAACCGACTTTCAGCATACTTACGAAAGAGAACGCACCATGAGTGACACACAAGCCCAAGCGGGTCGGGGAGGTCTGACCGCTTACGAGCAGATCGACACCCGCCCCCTGACCGGGCATCAGAAAAGCATCATCGGACTGGCCATAGCCGGGAACATATCCGAGTTCTTCGATATGTTCCTGATCGGATTCGTGGTCTCCCTCCTGACCTCGGCCTGGCATCTGACCGGTGTCTCGGCCGGTATCATCCTGGCCTGCTCCGGTCTGGGCACGGTCATCGGTTCCATTGTCTGGGGCCGTCTGGCCGATCGGTTCGGACGCAAGCACGCCTTCCAGTGGTGCGTGCTCTGCTTCGTTGTCTTCACGGCCCTGTCGGTCTTCCTGCCGGATGGAGCCTGGATTCTCCTGGCCGTTCTCCGCATCGGCGTGGGTATCGGTGTCGGGGGTCTGAACATCATCTCCATCCCCTACGTCCAGGAATTCGTGCCGTCCAAGCAGCGCGGCATGCTCTCCGGACTGGCCTCGGTCTTCATCCCCCTCGGCCTTCTGCTCGGCTCGGTGGCCCAGAGCGTGATTGGGGAGAACTGGCGGATACTGGTGGCGCTGGGTGCCATCCCGGTCCTGCTTCTTTTCTGGCTGGCCATGGTTCCTGAATCACCAAGGTTCTACCAGAGCGTCGGGCGTGATGACGATGCCCGCAAGGCCCTGGGGTGGGCCCTGGAACTGCCGACCGACCAGGTCGGTGCCCTTCCCAAGGTCGAGCAGGAGCAGAAGGCCAGCTACGGCCTGCTCTTCTCCAAGCACCTGAAGCCGTTGATCATCATCTCGGTCGGTTCCTTCTGCTTCATCCTGGGTTCCTTCGCCATCCAATCCTGGGGTCAGACCCTGATGAAGGACGCCTTCGGTTTCTCCACCAAGATGGTGGCCTACCTCTTCATGGGTGTTTCCGTGGCGGACTGCATCGGGAGGTTCGGTTCGGCCTGGCTGGCCGACGTCATCGGCCGTCGCTGGACCATGTTCTCCTTCGGCATCATCGGTGCCCTGGGTTGCTTCTATGCAGCCTTCTTCCACAACTCGGGCTGGCAGTTCTACATCGCCGTCCTGGTCATCATGACCTTCGCCGACGGTGTCTTCGGTATCCTCAACGCCTTTGGAGGCGAGCAGTTCCCCAATGATGTGCGTTCGACTGGTCTGGGTCTGGGTTACGGTATCGGAGCCACGGCAAAGATTGTCGGCCCCATCTTCATGGGCCTCCTGGTCGGCGGGGATTATGTCTCCCAGCACATCAACATCGGTGTCGTCACCACGGCCTTCACCTTCTTCGGTGTCTGCCTGGTCATCGGAGCCGTTGTCTACCTCTTCGCCCAGGAAACCAAGGGCAAGGATCTGGAAAGCCTCTGATTCGGATTTCCGCAGGGCGGGGCCGTCTTCAAGGGAAGCGGCCCTGCCCCCTTGCATGTCCGGGAGGTCCGGGCGCGAGTGCCGGATTGCCGGGTGGCCTTACACTTGATGGCATGACCAAATCATCTGACGAGGCTCGGCGGCAGCTGGACAGAATCGTGGCCCTGGGCTATCCGGACGTGGCCGACATCAGCGCCGCGGCCTTCAGATCCCTGGCCCAGCCGCTTATCTCGGCCCTGGAGGGGACCGAGTTGGGTGATCGGATCCTGCTCATACCGACCCGGGAGCTGGTCAGCCCCGAGTCCCTGATATCCCGTACCAGCATCAACAGGATGGCCGGATTCACAACCATGCCGCCCCGGGATATTGCCAGCTTCATGCCACAGAACGGATTCGAACCCCCCGAGGGACCCTTCTACATCGTTCTGGAACCCCACACGGGTACCTGCTATGTCAACAGGGAACCCGATGTGGCTCGCAAACTCATCGATTCCGACGACCGCCTCCCGCTCACCCTGGAGGAGGGGCTGGCCATAGCCACCCAGCATCCGGACTGGCTGGCGGTGAAGAACGGCTTCAACCTGCTGGGGTCCCATAGCGCGGACGGGCGCGTTCCCAGCATCTGGATGAGCCAGAACGCACCCCGGCTGGGGGCGGTCTGGCCCAATTCGCGCCATACCTGGCTGGGTAACGCATACTGCCTTGGCCGTCGCGGCATCTCACTGTTCAGGTAGGCCTGGCCCTCATCCGTCTGCCCCGACATCGCCGAAGTCTGGACCTGGCGGTGGGTCAAGCACATATTTGATGCACAATGTACAGAAAATGAAAACAAGAGAGCAGCAGAAGGAGGAGTGATGGATCGGGATCATACATCCGTATTCGATCTCGCGGCACAGGCCGCAGCGTCCAATGGGGGTAACAACGATCTGTTGCTGCCTCCCCGTCGGTTCGTTGGCTCGCCCCAGAAGCCCAGCGCCATGCCTTACACCAAGTACGTGGCCTATAACAAGCAGGTTCCCTTCGATTATCCAGAGCGGACCTGGCCCGAGAAGACCCTGAAGCGGGCGCCCCGCTGGTGCTCCGTCGATCTGCGCGACGGTAACCAGGCCCTGGTGGACCCGATGGACTCCGAACGGAAGCTGCGTTTCTGGAACCTCTTGCTTTCCATGGGCTTCAAGGAGATCGAGGTGGGATTCCCCTCGGCCTCCGAGACCGATTATGACTTCATCCGCCTCCTGATAGAGCGTGAGCTGATTCCCGACGATGTGACCATCGTGGTGCTGACCCAGGCCAGGGAGCATCTGATTCGACGCACGTACGAGGCCCTGCGCGGGGCCAAGCGGGCCGTGGTCCATTTCTACAACTCGGTTTCGGTCCTCCAGCGTGAGGTGGTCTTCCGCAAGGACAAGGCCGGCATCAAGAAGCTGGCCACCGACGCTGCCGAGCTCTGCAGGTCCCTGGAGGCGGATGCCGGGGAGACCGAACTCTATTACGAGTACTCACCCGAGTCCTTCTCCGGGGCCGAGCCCGAGTTCTCCCTTGACGTCTGCAACGCGGTCATCGATGTGATCAAGCCGACACCGGAGCATCCGATGATCATCAACCTGCCCAACACGGTCGAGATGACCACCCCCAACGTCTTCGCCGACGAGGTGGAGTACATCTCGAACAACCTGCACGACCGAGATGCCGTGGTCCTCTCCCTCCACCCACACAACGACGAGGGCATGGCCGTGGCCGCCACCGAGCTGGGTCTCCTGGCCGGTGCAGACCGGGTCGAGGGGTGCCTCCTGGGCAACGGGGAGCGTACCGGCAACGTTGACATCTGCACGGTCGGACTGAACATGCTGGTCCAGGGCATCGACCCCCAGCTGGACTTCTCCGACATGCCGAATATCCGTAGAACCGTGGAGTACTGCAACCAGATCAAGATCTCCGAGCGGCACCCCTACGCCGGCAACTTCGTCTACACGGCCTTCTCCGGCTCCCACCAGGATGCCATCAAGAAGGGTCTGGACGCCCGCCAGCAGGCCGCTCTGCGTGACAACGCGAATCCGGAGGACTACCTCTGGCTGGTGCCCTATCTGCCCATGGACCCCAAGGATGTCGGTGGTAGTTATGAGGCCATCATCCGTGTGAACTCCCAGTCCGGCAAGGGGGGAATGGCCTATCTGCTCAAGGCCAACCACAACCTGGACCTGCCCAAGCGCCTGCAGGTCGAGTTCGAGCGACTGGTCCAGGCTTATGCCGACAAGACCAAGCACGAGGTCAAGGATGCGGATATCTGGCGCCTCTTCAAGGACGAGTATCTGCCCGTCGAGGAGAGTGGCAGTGTGGCCGGTGGCGAGTCCATGGCCGACAAGGACGATGAGTCCCTCAGCCAGTGGGGCCGCCTCAAACTGCTGAGTGTTTCCGTCTCCTCGGGCGAGGACGGCTCGGACACCGAGCTGGAAGCGACCGTGCTGGACAGGGGTCTGGGCCCCCAGGACGAGGAGAGCAAGCGCCGCATCAAGGGGCGTGGTAACGGTCCCATCGCCGCCTTCCTGGATGCCCTGAAGTCGCAGGACCTGACCGTTTCGGTCCAGGATTACGCTGAGCACGCCATGACCGCCGGGACCGATGCCCTGGCCGCCTCCTATGTGGAGTGCAAGGTGGGTGAGCCCGCAGAAGCCCGAGTGATTTGGGGCGTCGGCATCGACTCGTCGATTTCGACCAGCTCCCTCAAGGCCATCATTTCGGCCATTAACCGGTTCGAACGAATCTGACCGGAGTGTCCGGTGACACGGAAAGGCCGTTCCCCCGATTGGTGGGAACGGCCTTTCCGTTTCGCCTCACGGGCCGTTGCGTCCGGTCCTGCGGGCTCTGCTCTTCGGGTCTTCCCCGACTACTGCCCTGTCGCCGGCGGGCTGTTGCTCTGTGTTGTCTGACCTTCCTGGCCGCCTTCGCTTCCGGTATCGGTGCTTCCGCCCTGTGCCGGGGTTTTCTCATCGTCTGAGCCGCTGCCGGTGGAACTGCTCTCATCCTTTTTGGCTTCGGGCGTCGGTGTTTGGGAGGGTACGGCCTGTTCGTAGGACCGGGGGGTGTAGTTGCTGCGTCCTCCGCCGGTTCCCCAGGTTCCGTCCGGGCCGCCGATCTTGCCCTTGTCGACGGCGTTCGGGAACTTCTCGACCGGGCTGTCGCCCAAGGCGCCCTTCATGTACTGGGTGAAGAGGCGGACTGGGTAGAACTGGTTCTGGTAGACCTCGGGTACCTTCAGTGCGCTTCCATCCTCGCCCTGGTTCCAGACCGCGAAGGTGGTCAGGACCGAAGGGGTGAATCCGATGAAGGAGATGGCCGTCTCGTCGTTTGCGGTTCCGGTCTTGCCTGCGATGGGCCGCCCCAGGGACCGGGCATAGGAGCCGGTGCCGTACTGGACCGTCGAGGTCATGGCCTTCTGAAGGAGTGCTATCTGATCCTGATTGAAGACCTGGTCGCCCTTGATGGCGGCTGTGTACAGTTCCTGATCCTTGGAGTCCTTGACCTGGCTCACCAGGTGGAGCTCGGGCTTCTTCCCCCCGTTGGCCAGGGTGGCGTAGCCCTGGGTGGCGTCGTAGACGGTCAGGGCATCCAGACCCAGGGTGTCGAAGGTGGTTGTGTCATCGATCTTTCCAGTGATACCTGCCGTGTGGGCCAACTGGGCGGTCTTCTGGGAGGTGACATGCTCGCCCAGGTCCATGAAGACGGTGTTGACCGAGTTGGCGAAGGCCGAGTAGAGATTGATGTATCCGTAGCTCACCTGACCTGCATTGGCCACGGACTTGCCAACGCTGGAGAAGGTCCTGGGGGAGTTGCCGTTGAAGACGGTGTTGAGGCTGACCCCTTCCTGGATGGCGCCCAGAAGGGTGTAGGCCTTCATGGTCGAGCCTACCTGGAAGGTGGCCTGATCCACGTTGTTGAGCTGTTTGACCAGGTAGTCGTCGCCCGCATAGAGGGCGATGATGGACCCGTCACGCGGGTTGACCGAGAGGCCACCGGTCTGCAGGGTCGGCGGAAGGTCCTTGTCTCCGGTGGAGGGACTGGCCACCTGGAACATCAGATCCTGCTTGTCCTTTTCGATGGTCGTGATGATCTTGTATCCGCCCGTGTCCAGGTCGTCCGCGGTGAAGGGGGCCTTATTCCCCTCCGTCAGCTCGTTGCGGACCATTCTCAGCAGGTACCCGTTCGGGCCCTGGTAGACGTTCCTGGGGGAGTAGTCGATGGTCTGGGGCATGGAGGCCTTGGCCTTGTCGGCATGGCTGATGTAGTGGTCTTCCTCCATGATGCCCAGGACCCGGTGGAATCTGGACTCCGCCTGCTTGGGGCTGGCTGCGGGGTCCCAAGTGGTCGGAGCCGGGATGATGCCCGACAGCATGGCGGCTTCGGACAGGGTCAGGTCCTTGGCGTTCTTACCGAAGTAGTTCTGGGCTGCCGCCTCGATCCCATAGGCCCCGCGCCCGAAGTAGATCGTGTTCATGTAGTTGCACAGAACCTTGTCCTTGCTTTCGGTCTGTGAGATCTTCAGGGCCAGGATGGCCTCGCGCAGCTTCCCCTTGTAGGTGGTCGTTTCGCCCAGGTAGTAGCGTTCGGCATACTGCTGGGTGATGGTGGATCCACCCTGGCGGGTCCCCTTGGTCACGTTGTTGAAGAGGGCTCGACCGATGCCTTTCAGGTCGATGCCGCTATCGTTGTAGAAGGAGCGGTTCTCGGAGGCGACGATTGAGTTGCCTACATATTGGGGTAGGACGGCACAGTCGATGATTTCCCTGTCCTGGTTGGCGTAGGTGCCGATCGGGGTGGTCCCGTCAGCGAAGTAGACCGTGGTCTTCTGGGCCAGGGCCTGCTTCTCGGGCGGTACGATCTCGGTGGTCAGGTAGAGGTAGGCGAAGCATCCTATGGCGGCTACGATAAGGGTCGCCAGGATGCCCAGAATCCACTTGAGCAGGAGATGCCGCTTCTTCTTGGGCGGCTGACGGTGTCCGCCCCGGTCAGATCTCACGTCCGAGCGGTGTGAGGGGGCCTTGTTGCTCTTCTTGCCCCTGATCTTGGTGGTTTGCCCCACCTGGCGGGTCGAGGGGGCTGGACGCCTTCCCTTCGCTGCCGAGTTGACTGTATGAGTCTGTTTGGCCATGAGAACCACGCTAACCGTCCTGGTTGAAAACCGTTCGACTTAAGGCTGAACGTCCATCATTCCCGTACGTTTCCGTCGCTCGGTACCTGCTGTTGCTTCCCCGGCGGGAGCGGGCGGGTGCAGGTATGTATATATCCTGTACACATATATGCGCCTGGTTCCAAGGTTTTTGGCTGCGGTACGTCCGCGCTGCCGCGGCATGAGGCTCTGTCCGGGGCCGTTCTCGCTCCGGGAACGAATTCCTTGTCCTGTTCCTTGCAACTCGCTGGGAACAGGTATGCTTAGGTTGGAATAACTCAGTTAATCAGAGGAGTTTGTATGAGCATCCGTGTAGCTATAGCGGGCGTGGGCAACTGCGCTTCCTCGCTGGTGCAGGGAGTCGAATATTACAGGGACGCCAAGGATGATGACAAGATCCCCGGCATCATGCACGCCAATTTCGGTGGGTATCGCATCCGTGACATCGAATTCGTGACCGCCTTCGATGTGGATTCACTCAAGGTGGGCAAGGACCTGAGCGAGGCCATCTTCGCTTCCCAGAACAACACCTACAAGTTCAGCGACGTGCCCAACCTGGGTGTCGAGGTCATGCGTGGCCCCACCAACGACGGCCTGGGTGAGTACTACAGCAAGATGATCGAGGAGTCCGACGTCGAGCCCGTCGACGTGGCCCAGGTCCTGCGTGACAAGAAGGTCGACGTCCTGGTTTCCTACCTGCCCGTCGGTTCCGAGGAGGCCGACAAGGCCTATGCGGCGGCTGCCCTTGAGGCCGGCTGCGGCTTCGTCAACTGCCTGCCCGTCTTCATCGCATCCGACCCCGAGTGGGCCCAGAAGTTCCGCGATGCCGGCGTGCCGATTGTGGGCGACGACATCAAGAGCCAGGTGGGCGCCACCATCACCCACCGCGTCATGGCCCGCCTCTTCGAGGACCGCGGTGTCCGCCTGGATCGCACCTACCAGCTGAACGTCGGCGGCAACATGGACTTCATGAACATGCTGCAGCGTTCCCGCCTGGAGTCCAAGAAGATCTCCAAGACCCGAGCCGTCACCTCGATTGTTCCCCACGAGATGGATGAGCACAACGTCCACATCGGCCCCTCGGATTACGTGGCCTGGCTGGATGACCGCAAGTTGGCCTTCGTTCGTCTGGAGGGCACGACCTTCGGTGATGTGCCGCTGAACCTGGAGTACCGCCTCGAAGTCTGGGATTCCCCCAACTCGGCCGGTATCGTCATCGACGCGGTCCGCGCTGCCAAGATCGCCCTGGACCGCCACCTGGCCGGCCCGATCCTGGCCCCCAGCTCCTACTTCATGAAGTCCCCGGCTGTGCAGCATGAGGACAACGAGGCTCGTCAGCTGGTCGAGGATTACATCGTCGGCAAGGTCGAAGGCGACGAGGATGCCCTCAACGCCGATGTCAAGACCGCCAAGGACAACGGCAAGGACGTCTGGCACGCCTGAGCCAAGGCAGGTCCGCCCTGGTTCGGTCCTATGGGGCCGGATGGGGTGGCGTGCATGAAACGCCAGTGACCTGTTTCGCTGGCATTTGTGCTTATAGGAACGGCCGGTCACCTATCGCAGGTGACCGGCCGTTCGCGTATCCCGACCGGACCAAGGGTGCCGCCTCAGGACCAGGCGTGCATCCGCTCAGTCAATCAGAGGCTTGACCTTCTTTTCCCAGGCATCCAGGGCGGAGTTGATGACCTGGTGCATGTCGTAGTAGGCATAGGTGCCCAGGCGGCCCCCGAAGACCACCCGGGGCTCCTGCTCGGAGAGACCCTTGTACTCGGAGTACAGGGCTCGGTCACCGCTCGTGTTGATGGGGTAGTAAGGCTCATCTCCCTTGCCGGCGAAGCGGCTGTATTCCTCCCAGACCACGGTGCGTTCATGGTTCTGGCGTTCATGGCGTTCGGGGTTGAAGTTCTTGAACTCGATGGCCCGGGTGTAGGGGACGTCCGGATCGGAGAAGTTCATCACCGGGCATCCGAAGTGGTCGTCTTCGTCGTAGCGCCGCTCCTTGAAATCGACGGTGCGCCACTTGAGTTCGCCCAGGCGATAGTCGAAGTACCGGTCGACCGGGCCTGTGTAGACCAGGGGGACCTGGCCTACCAGGGCATCACGGTTCCAGGGCTGGGTGGTGTCGAAGAAGTCCGTGCCCAGACTGACCTCGATGCGGGGGTCGTCGATCATCCGCTCGAACCAGGCGGTATACCCCTCCTTGGGCAGCCCCTCCCAGGTGTCCTTGAAGTAGTGGTTGTCGTAGTTGAACCGCACGGGGAGGCGCTTGATGATTGATGCTGGCAGCTGGGAGGGGTCGGTCTGCCACTGCTTGGCAGTGTAGTTCTTGATGAAGGCCTCGTAGAGGGGTCGTCCAATCAGGGAGATGCCCTGGTCATTCAGGTCCGTCGGGTCGGTTCCCGCCAACTCGCCGGCCTGCTCCCGAATCAGGTCCCGGGCCTCCTGGGGGGTGTAGCGGGCCCGGAAGAACTGGTTGATGGTTCCCAGGTTGATGGGCAGGGGGAAGACCTCCCCCTTGTGGGTGGTGTAGACCCGGTGGGTGTAGTCGGTGAATTCCGTGAAACGGTTGACATACTCCCAGACCTTCCGGTTGGAGGTGTGGAAGAGATGGGCCCCGTACTGGTGAATCTCGGCACCGGTCTCCTTGTCCATGTAGGAGTACGCATTGCCTCCGATATGATTCCGCACGTCGATGATCCGCACCCGTGCTCCGGAGTGCTCGACGGCCTGTTGGGCCACGGTCAGGCCGAAAAGGCCGGCCCCGACGATAACCAAATCTGCATCCATACTGTGCTTCTTCTGTTCTTCCGGTCCTGCCGGATTCCTACTTCCTGGCTGGGTTCATGATATCGGAGCCTCCCTGGCGCCGGGAGCCGGCCCTGATGAAACAGACTGAATTTTTACCTCCACCCGGTAGGCCGGGCACGGCCTGTCCCTATTTCAATGAGGCGCGTCAATCGTTGTGGTCTGCTATCATGGTGACTTGCTCTCACGTGGCGTTATGTCACCCAATCCCCCCAGGGCAGGAATGCAGCAAGGGTAAGTGGCCTCTGTCGGGTGCGTGGGAGTTTTCTTATGCCCGGTGGTGTGGTGTCTGTTTGGATATTCAGGGTGGTTCCGTGTGATTCGAATCCGCCTTGGCAGGGTGTCATCCGGTGTTTGCGGATTGCCGTTTGGGTGTGAACGACATGCGCTTCTTATACGTCGGAGCCATATCCAGGGCCCGGGGTTTGGATAAAGTCGGGTGATATGACCGATATGCAAGATCAGGGTCAGGCCGAGCAGGTCTGGTATCAGGACCCGAAGGACCAGCACAACGAGGACAGTGGAGCCTTGAAGGAGATGGATCCGCTGACGGTCCGCCCACGCATGTCGAGCCGCGTGCTCTGCCTGGTCCTCGGGCTGCTGATGCTGGCCGCCTCCTTCGGTGTCTGGTGGCTGGCCGTCTACACGATGGGCGGGCAGTCCTATGACGACATGGTCATTTCGAACTTCAACGGTTTCGTCGATCAGGTCCCCCTCATCAAGGCCTACCTGGGCATCTTCACCATGCCCTATGTGGCCGCTGGAATGTGCGTTCTGATTGGTCTGATTGCCCTGGTGGTGGTTCTGGTCCGCAGGCGTTGGTGGCTCCTGGGCCAGGTGGTGGTCTACCCCCTGCTCGCCTATCTGTCAGGGAGGATTCTCAAGAAGTACCTGCCCCGCCCCCTCCTGATCAATGTCCTGTCCACCAAGGAGAACTCCGCCCCCTCGGGGCACACCATCATGGCCGTGACCTCAGTTCTGGTCCTCCTGTTCGTAGTGCCTAGGGTCTGGCGGGCCCTGGTGGCTTTGATTGGTTTCGCTTTCACCCTCTCCGTCGGCTGTTCCCTGATTCTGGGCGGATGGCATCGACCGGCCGATGTGGTCATGTCCATCCTCATCGCAGGGGGGCTGGGGCTGATCACGCTGGTCTTCACCCGGTCATCCGGTATGGATCTGCCGGGAACCCGCATGTCATCGGCATCGGTCCAGATCGTCTCCACCCTGATGATGACCCTCGGAACCCTGGGAACCCTCTATGCAGTTTTCGTCATCTGGCAGATTTCCTCCGGCTTGGAGATGAGCGCCAGGTGGACCTTCTACGGGGCCCACTGTTCCGCCGTCATCCTCATCGCCTCCCTCCTGTCGCTTCTGCTCGGTCTGTCCCTGGCCATGCGTCAGGTGACCGCCTCGCCGCTCACCCGTTTGGGCCTGGTCGGTGAACCACCTGCCCCTCCGCGCGAAATCTAAGGCCGTCGGCGTATCCGCGAGAGCATCCGTCACGTCCATCCACGCACAGTGGCGTTGATTTGCGACATGACGACCTCTGGTGAGTAAGATGGCGTGCGAAGAACACTATATAAGGAGAGGCCATGGCATCCGGCAATAAGCTTGTCATTGTTGAGTCGCCAACCAAGGCAAGGAAGATCGGTGGATATCTGGGCAAGGGATACACCGTCATGGCCTCGGTCGGTCATATTCGTGACCTGGCCCAGCCCTCTCAGGTGCCTGCCTCCCAGAAGAAGGAATACGGCAGGTTCGGGGTCGATGTGACTGACGGGTTCAAGCCCTACTACATCGTGGACGATAAGAAGAAGAAAACCGTTTCCGAGCTGAAGAAGGCCCTGAAGGGTGCCGATGAGCTGTATCTGGCAACTGATGAGGATCGCGAGGGGGAGGCCATCGCCTGGCACCTGGTGCAGACCCTCAAGCCCAAGGTCCCCGTCAAACGCATGGTCTTCCACGAGATAACCCCTGAGGCCATCAAGGACTCCCTGGATCACACCCGCGATGTGGACGCCGACATGGTCGATGCCCAGGAGACCCGGCGGGTGCTGGACCGCCTCTACGGGTACGAACTCTCTCCCGTGCTCTGGCGGAAGGTGGGGCCCGGCCTGAGTGCGGGGCGTGTCCAGTCCGTGGCCACCCGGCTGATTGTCGAGCGTGAGCGGGAGCGAATGGCCTTCGTCCGTGCGCCTTACTGGGATTTGGTGGCCGAGATGGCAGCCAGATCGGCCGCTGACGCCGAGGATGACCAGCCTTCGACCTTCAAGGCTCAGATGGTCCAACTGGGTGACCGGCGCCTGGCATCTTCCAAGGACTTCACCAGCAAGGGGCAACTGACCGAGACGGCAGCCAAGGCCCAGGTCCTGCAGATGGATCAGGCCCAGGCCGACCGGATTGCCGAAGCGCTCGCAGACCAGCCCTTCACCGTTGTCGGGATGGAGACGAGGCCCTACCGGCGCAGGCCCCAGCCCCCCTTCACCACCTCGACCATGCAGCAGGCTGCCGGTAACAGACTGGGGATGAGTTCCCGAGCTGCCATGAGGGCGGCCCAAGGACTCTACGAGAACGGTTACATCACCTACATGCGTACCGATTCGGTCACGCTCTCCCAGGAGGCCATCGCGGCCGCACGAAAGAGCGTCACCAGGGTCTACGGGTCCGAATACCTCTCGGCCAAGTCCAAGCAGTATGTGACCAAGACGGCTGGCGCCCAGGAAGCCCACGAGTGCATCCGTCCCGCAGGTTCGTCCTTCCGACGGCCCGAAGATCTGGCTTCCGTCCTGCCCCCTGACCAACTCAAGCTCTACACCCTGATTTGGCACAGGACCCTGGCTTCGCAGATGGCCGATGCCACGGGATTGACCGCTTCCGTACGCCTATCGGCCCAGGCCGGTGAGGATGGGGAGGCCATTTTCCAAGCCTCCGGTACCGTCATCGAGTTCCCTGGTTTTATGAAGGCCATGGGGTACGGGACCGAGAAACCCAAGGGCGCCGCCGGTAAGCGCGACAGGGCCGAATCGACCGATTCCGAGGCCGACAACGGGTCCCTGCCGCCGATGAAGAAGGGCGACCGGCTCAAGGCCTCATCGGTGAACCCCGATGGTCATGAGACCCAGCCCCCGGCCCGCTATACCGAAGCCTCCCTGGTCAAGACCCTTGAGGCCAAGGAGATTGGTCGGCCTTCCACCTACGCCAGCATCATCTCGACCATTATCGATCGTGGCTATGTCTACGAGCGTGGTCGCGCACTGATTCCCTCCTGGCTTGCCTTCTCGGTGGTCAGACTTCTGGAGACCAACTTCCCCCGGTATGTGGACTACCAGTTCACGGCCCAGATGGAAAACGGCCTGGACATGATTGCCCACGGCAAGGAGAAGGGGAAGGACTGGCTGACCCGCTTCTACTTCGGATCCGGAGAGGGTGCGGCGGAGAGCACCGACCAGGCCCACCAGGGACTCCAGGAGCAGGTTGCCCAGCTGGGTGACATCGATGCCCGGAAGATCAACACCATCGAAATCGGCGATGGACTGCAGGTCCGTGTGGGCCGCTACGGCCCCTACCTGGAGGATACGGCCGATTTGGATGCCGAAGGGAACCCCAAGCGTGCCTCCCTTCCTCCGACAATGGCCCCCGACGAGCTGACGCCTGCCGTTGGTCATGAGCTCATTGCTTCCAACGCGGGCGGCCCCAGGCAGCTGGGTGTCGATCCGGAGACCGGCGGTCAGGTCGAGGTCCGCAAGGGTCGGTTTGGCCCCTATGTGGCCCTTGTCGATCCGGAGAGCCAGGAGGCCGAGGAGAAGAAGACGGTCGCATCCGCCAAGTCGGGCAAGGGTGGACACGCAGCCAAGTCCGAGGTCCCCAAGCCAAAGATGGCCTCGCTGTTCAAGACCATGGACCCCGATACGGTGACCCTGGAAGATGCCTTGAAACTGCTCGGTCTGCCCAGGACGGTGGGCACCATCGAGCTGGTCGATACCAAGACCGGGCAGATTGACCAGGCTACGGTCACTGCCAACAACGGGCGGTATGGCCCCTACCTGACGGCAACCAAGCCGGATGGCGGTACCGAGACCAGGTCCCTGAGCAACGAAGGCGAGATATTCACCGTCGACCAGGCCGCGGCCAAGGACCTCTTCGACCAGCCCAAGTATGGTCGCCGTACCCGTGGAAGCGCCAAGCCGCCCCTCCGTGAGCTGGGCCAGGACCCGGAAAGCGGGAAGCCCGTCACCATAAAGGACGGGTTCTACGGGGTCTACATCACCGATGGACAGACCAATCGGACCCTTCCCAAGCAGTACACGGCCCAGTCCATAGAGCCCGAGGAGGCCTTCCGTCTCCTGGCCGAGAAGCGAGCGGCCGGTCCCAGGAAGCGTCGGACCAAATCATCCGGAACCAAGTCCAAGACCGCAAGAAAGACCACCAGGAAGGCGACGACGAAGACCGCTAAAACCACTCGCGCGAAGACGACCGCGGCCAGGAAGACCACCAGCACGCGCAAGAAGAGCGCGACTACGGAGAAGAAGGCATGAGCGACGGATTATTCATATCCTTCGAAGGCGTTGACGGGGCCGGAAAATCGACCCAGACCCAGCGGGTTCACGCCTACCTGCAGGAACGCGGGCTGAGGTCTCTGGTAACCCGGGAGCCTGGTGGTACGCCGGCCGGCCTGGCCATCAGGGAGCTGGTCCTGCATGGCATGGCCTCCTTCCCCTCCCTGGCAGTGACCGGGGGAACGGATGTGGTTGATTCGACCGATGACCTGGCACCCCGCACCGAGGCCCTTCTCTATGCGGCAGACCGTGCGGAGCACGTGGCCCAGGTGGTCAGACCCGCCCTGGACCGGGGTGACATCGTGCTGTGCGACCGGTACCTGGATTCCTCGGTGGCCTATCAGGCGGGGGGTCGTGAACTCTCGGCCGATGTGATCCGGCAGTTGAGTCTTTGGGCCTCGGACGGCCTTCTCCCCACCAGGACCTATCTTCTGGATGCCGATCCCAGCCAGTCCAAGCAGCGGTTGGACCATGAGCCCGACCGGTTGGAATCAGAGGGTGACGACTTCCAACGGAACGTGAGGGAGGCCTTCCTTCGCCTGGCCGAGGAGGAGCCCGACCGGTTCGTGGTCATCGATGCCTCCCGGTCCGTGGAAGAGGTCTGGTTGCAGATTCAGCATGATTTGGACGGTCTGATTGAAGGCAGGACACCCAATCTTCCCGCCCCGGCCGAGGGGCCCGATGATTCGTCCTACGACGAAGACGGTGCGGATGGTGAGTTGGATGCCGACGAGCCGGACCAGAATGACGATATCGAGGATGAGGATGCATCCGATTCCGAGGCTGGCGATGCTGGGAGGAATCAGCCCCCTTCCACGGCTGTGACGGCACGGGGAATCTTCAGGGGCCACCTCCTCAGGAAGGCACGATGAGCGTCTGGGATGCCATCGTCGGGCAAGAGCCCACGGTGGCCCTGCTCAAGCAGATTGTCGCCTCGCAGGGACACGACCGTGACTCGGTGGCCCAGTCCTGGCTGATTTGCGGACCTCCCGGATCCGGGAGGTCGAACCTGGCGCGTGCCTTTGCGGCGGCCCTGGTCAGTCCTGATCACGGTCTTGACGACCAGCCCAGCCGTATCACCCAGCAGGTCTTGGCCGGGACCTATCCCGATGTAACGGTCCTGTCGACCAACAAGGTCACCATCGGCATCAATGAGGTTCGTGAACTCATCATGACCTCGGAGCAGATGCCGTCCACCTCGCCCTGGCGGGTCATCATCATCGAGGACGTGGATAGGATGCTGGAGCGGACCACCAATGTCCTCCTCAAGGAGATAGAGGAGCCCGCCCCCCACACCATCTGGCTTCTCTGCGCCCCCAACGCCCAGGACGTTCTGCCGACCATCCGTTCTAGGACCAGAGTCGTCAACCTGGCCATCCCTTCGAATACGGCCGTTGCCGGTTTCCTGACCGATCAGGTGGGTGTGGAACCACCCCTGGCGGCCAAGGCGGCCCGCCTGGCCCAAGGGCATATCGGCATCGCCAAGCTCTACGCCACCCGCGAGCAGGTGCTGGTGGACCGTGACGACCTGGTGGTGGGTCTGCTCAACCTCCACCGTGCCTCGGATGCCGTGGTCCTGGCCGGGAGGGTTGTCGATGCGGCCAAGGACCAGGCCACCGATACGGTCAACGAGCAGGTCAAGCGTGACGAGCAGGAGTTCAGGGCCATCAACGGACTTACCCCGGACGAGCGCATTCCCAGGCAGCTCCTCGGTGCCTACCATGCGCTGAGCAGCAAGGACCAGGTTCGTCGGCGCGTGACCAGGTTGACCAGGGACGTACTGGATCGGAATCTGACCACCCTGGCAAGCGTCTACCGGGACGTGGGCGTTCTCCAGAACCAGGCCGAGGAGACGGCCGGACTGGTCAATCTCGAGAACCGTGCGGCCATCGCCGAACTCTCGGTGCGGCTCTCGCGCGAGGATGCCATAGAGCGACTGGAAATCATAGCCAGAACCCGTAGGCGACTGGCTGCCAACGGCTCCACCCTGCTGGACTTCGAGGCCCTGTTCTGCGGGCTCCTGGCATAGCCTTCTTTGGGAGGGCTGTCGGTCACGTCCGAATCCGTGCCCTCCTCCTGGAATCAGGCTCCCGATTGGGAGCGGCAGGCATTAGAGTGAAAACATCGTAAGTCGGCCCCGAACCGGGCGCGGTCGTCCCGCTGGTCGTTCATCGGCAGTGGATCGGTCCCTCGTCGGGATTCTGATACATCCGAAGAAAGGGAGGCACGGTTTCATGCCCTGCACCACGCTGTTGATCGGCAAGAATGCAAGCTATGACGGGTCCACCATCATCGCCCGCAATGAGGATTCGCCCAACGGGGAGTTCCGCCCGAAGCGGTTCGTCGTGGTGGAGCCGGACGAACAACCCCGCCACTACCGCAGCGTCCTGAGCCATGTGGAGATGGACCTGCCCGACAACCCCATGCGCTATACCTCGGTACCCAATGCCGTACTGGATCAGGGTCTCTGGGCCGAGGCGGGCGTCAACTCCGCCAACGTGGCCATGTCCGCCACCGAGACCATCACCTCCAATGAGCGTGTTCTGGGTGCCGACCCCCTGGTGGAGCTGGCACCCGCTCTGGGCAAGCCCGGTGAGGAGGGTTACCTGGCGGAGGTGCCCGGTGGCATCGGCGAGGAGGACCTGGTCACCATCGTCCTGCCTTACATTCGTTCCGCTCGGGAGGGCGTGCAGCGTCTCGGTGCCCTTCTGGAAGAGTTCGGCACCTATGAAATGAACGGCATCGCCTTCAGCGATCTGGACGAAATCTGGTGGCTGGAAACCATCGGCGGCCACCACTGGATTGCCAAGCGGGTTCCCGACGACTCCTACGTGACCATGCCCAACCAGCTCGGTATCGATGAGTTCGATTTGGACGACGCCCTGGGTGACCAGGAGAATCACATGTGCTCGGCCGATCTGCGCACGTTCATCGACGACAATCATCTGGACCTGGCCGTCGAGTCCGAGTCCCCCTTCAACCCGCGTGATGCCTTCGGTTCACACAGTGATTCGGACCATGTCTACAACACCCCCCGCGCCTGGTACATGCAGCGCTTCCTGAATCCGTACGACGAGGTTTGGGACGGGCCCGATGCCGACCATAACCCCACCAGCGACAACATCCCCTGGTGCCGTCAACCCGAGCGGAAGATCACCATCGAAGATGTGAAGTACCTGCTGGGCTCCCACTACCAGGGAACCCCCTACGATCCATACAGCGTGACCGGCGACGAGCACACCCGAGGTCTCTTCCGTCCCATCGGAATCAACAGGAACGATCAGCTGGCCGTCATCCAGCTGCGTCCCTACCGCCCCGAGTCCTGCCGGGCCATCCAGTGGATGTCGTACGGGTCCAACGCCTTCAATGCCCTCATTCCCCTCTATGCCAACGTCGATAGGACCCCCGAATATCTGAGCAACGCCACCAACCGGGTCTCCACCGACAGTCTCTACTGGGCCGACAGGCTGATTGCCGCCCTGAGCGACTCGGCCTTCGCTTCGACTTCGGCGGCCATCGAGCGGTATCAGCAGAGTGTGGGCGGGGCCGGTCACCGGATGATTGCCGCCGCCGATGAACAGGTCGGCCGCCTTGAGGGGGATGACCAGAGTACGGATAATCTCGAGGTTCGCCGGATTCTCGAGGCTGCCAACCAGGAGTTGTCCGACAAGGTTCGCAAGGAGACCGACGATCTCCTGGGTGAGGTCCTGTACACGGCCAGCATGTCGATGCGCAACGGCTATCACCTCTCCGACAACTGAGCCGGACCGAGCCGGTCCCCCTGTCCGATACGAGAAGAGAAGCGAACAAGTCCGCCGCCGCCAATGCCACGACGACACGGCGCAAGGAGGAGGAAATCATGACCGATTTCGAGGATTACGTCAGACCGTATGGGCTGTTCAGCAAGATTGATGCCTTCGGCTATCTGAAGGATCTTCAGGAGCATCCCGACCAGCCGCGCAAAGAGGGCAAGGTCATCCTGGTCACCGCGGATACCCCCCTGAAGGCCTCGCGCGGCGAGGGCAAGACGACCACCACCATCGCTCTTATCGATGCCCTGCGGGCAAGGGGTGTGGATGCGGCCGCCGTCCTGCGTCAGCCCAGCATGGGTATCACGGCGGCAGGATCCAAGGGGGGTGCATCCGGTGGCGGAAAGGCCTCGCTGACCCATCCGGAGCTGGTGGACTGGGGTCTGTGCGGTGAGATGGCCGCCATCGAGTCCGCCCAGAATCTTCTGGTCTCCTTTGCCGAGAAGGCCGTTGACGAGGGGAGGCTCGACACGGTTCTGGTGCCCAGGGTATCCGAGGTTCCTTCTCGTTCCCTCCGCCAGATTGCCGTGGATCGCGGCAAGGGGAACCTGTCCGAGCGGACCGTTCTGACCCCCACCTGCGAGCTGATGCAGATAGTGGTCCTCTCCCGGAGCATGGAGGAGATCGGGCAACGGGTCGCCGCCATGGTGGCGGGCACCCTGGATGGGAAGCCCGTCAGGTTCGGTGACTTCATCGATCTCTGGAGGATTACCGGTATCCTGACCGATGCCGTCAAACCCGCCTACACCGAAACCCTCCAGGGTTCCCCTGTCTACGTGCACTGCGGCCCCTTCGCCAACGTCTCCATCGGTATCCCCAGCCTGGTCAGTGTTCAGATGGCCTGTGCCCGACACGACGTGGTCATCGTCGAGGCCGGATACGGGGCTGATGCCGGAGCTCAGAAGTGGCTGGATATCGCTGCCCGTGAGTATGGGGCCCAATGGCCCGCCGCTGCGGTTGTCGTCACCCGGGCCACCACCTGGCGTGACGACCCCAAGCTTCAGTGGCGTTACCCCTTCCACGTCAACCGTCTGGAGAGTCTGGGCATCCCCACCTTCCCGATGATCAACCTGTGGGAAGGCGAGGACGGCCAGGCGGGCCAGCTTCGCCAGACCGCCTCCGATTTGGGCTTCCGTAGTCCGATTATGGGGAATCTCTTCCGCGATGGCGGCCAGGCCCTGGAGGACCAGCTGGATGGTCTTATCGAGGCCTTGGGAGCGCCTACCCCAGCTGATGCGGATACGGTCAGCCATCATGGGATGGACGTGATGGATCAGATCTGCTGGATTGCTCGGAGCGCTTATGGTGTTCCCGGCAGCCGAGTGGTGGAGAAGGACGGGTTCGCCCAGTCCCTGGAGCAGGCCAGACAGCTCTGTGCCCAGATTGGCGTGAACCTGGAGGATCTGACCATTGTGGCTGTCAAGTCCCCGGCCACCATGACCGATGACGACACGGCCCCGGAGGATCAGCGAACGGTCACCCTGAAGAAAGTTGAGCCCCATGTCGGAGCCGGCCTGCTCCAGGTCAACCTGACCACCTCCCTGACCACTCCCATGCCCAAGATTGTCTGAGGTGAGAGCACACCCGGCCTTTCCGCACTGGACGGAAAGGCCGGGCAATCCCTGTACTTCGGGTGACGCGCCGTGTTGCACGGTATGGAAAACAGTGTATAGTTACATCTTGGCTCAGCTATGTGCCACACGCCCCTATAGCTCAGTTGGCTAGAGCAGCTGACTCTTAATCAGCGTGTCCGGGGTTCGAGCCCCCGTGGGGGCACAGAGTCAAAACCCTACAGCCGCAACGGTTGTAGGGTTTTCTTTTATCTGCATATCCTCTCATTGGGGCGGGAATGTATACCAAATGTATACCAGAGTGAAGCGCAAAAACAGAACACTCCGGGCAAAGGGAAGTGTGCCGGAGTAGGACCATACGCAGTAATTGGTGACTTATAAGGCGAAGGTATTCGTAGCAAATCGCATGGGTGCGTTTGGCGTGACGGAGGACGGAATGGGGCACGCGGTCCGATGCATTTGGACCATTCTTGAGTGGTTTTCCATATCGCGGATAATATGAGTCATATAACAGGATTCCTTGTACTGGTTCACCGAAGAAATGGAAAGCAGGTATGACTATGGGGCGTCTTCAAGGCAGGAAAGAGCGTGAACCGTTTGTACTGGAACACGCCAGTATCGCCACGGGTGACGAGGCGGGCACCGTCGAGACTGACATGTCCATCCTGGTGTCGGCGGATGGGCGCATCGAACAGGTCTGCCCAACTGAGTTGGCCTATGTGCCTTCGGGGTACCATCGCATCGATGCCACCGGCAAGTTCGTGGCACCCGGTCTGATCAACGCCCATGTCCATCTTTTTGCCGATGGAAAGCCCCTTTCCGGCGGAGGCAATACTTCGCCTCGTGTGATTAACGGGGTCATGAAGGCCTTGCACAGTCCCGCGGGCAGGCTTCTCATGGACGCCCGAATCAAGAAGAACGTCTCCGCCCTGCTGAACTCTGGTGTAACCACGATTCGGACCCTGGGCGATATCGGCTATGAGGGGGTCCGCCTGCGCGACAAGATCGATGCTGAAGAGGTGACAGGTCCCCGTATCCTTGCTGCCGGGCCCCTGCTGGCCATTCCGGGTGGGCACGGCGATCCCTTCATCTCCCTTTCGTGCACTTCACCCGAAGAGGCCAGGCGCAGGACCAGGGAGAACATTGACCACGGTGTCAACGCCATCAAGGTTGCCGCAACCGGTGGTGTGACCGATGCCACCAAGGTCGGTGAGGCCGGCAGCCCTCAGATGACCCAAGATGAGATGGCCGCCGTCTGTGATGAGGCCCATGAGTTTGGCGTTCTGGTGGCCGCCCATGCCCAGAGCCCGGAGGGTGTCAAAGCCGCCCTGAAGGCCGGTGTGGATACGATTGAACACGGCAGTGCCATGGATGACGAGATTATCGGGCTCTTCCTTGATAACCCGCGCTCGCTGCGCGGCTTCTCGGGTCTGGACCCCACCCTGTGCGCGGGTCTGCCCTTGATTAAACTGCCTCAGGACCAGCTTGGGGTCAGTGATATCGTCCGCAGCAACTCCGAGTTGGTCGTTGATGGAATGGTCCAGGGGGCCAGGCAAGGCCGTGAGAATGGTATCTCGGTCGGTGTCGGCACTGATACCGGTATGACCTTCGTGCCCCAGTACGGTACCTGGCGTGAGCTGGACTACATGGTCAAGTATGCGGGCTTCACCCCCGCCCAGGCCTTCCATGCGGCCACCCAGGTCAACGCACGCAACCTTGGATTCAGTGATGTGACAGGTTCTGTTGAGGCTGGCAAGGATGCCGATTTGATCGTCCTGGCCGAGGATCCCGCTAAGAATCTGCGCACCCTGGCCGATCCCCAGCTGGTCATCGCCCGCGGCAAGCCGGTCTGGCGCCCCGAGGTCAAGCACTTCGAGGACATCGACCACCTGCTCGATACCTTCTGATTCGATACCACCGCCCGTAACATGCCTACGGGCGGAGGCCGTCGATTTGTATGCGCAGCCTGCGGCCCTTTCGATATGCCCCCGCCTTCTCTCATGACGAGGTGCCGTGGGAGCATGGCGGTATGCGGAACGGAGATTCGGGACTGAACCGGTCGGGTTCTGCCCAGGTTGTCGGGAGGCTGGCGCCTTCGCCGACCGGGCGGATGCACCTGGGCAACATCTACGCATGCCTGGCGGCCTGGTTGGGTGTCAGGTCTTCTGGGGCTTCCGGGGTGCTGCGCCTGCGAATCGAGGACATCGACGGGCCTCGTGTGGTCGAGGATGCCGACCGATGGATCATGGATGACCTTGATTGGTTGGGGCTGGACTGGGATGGCCCTGTGGTCTATCAATCCCGGCGAGTGGCTGACTATGACCAGGCCTTGAACGTGCTGCAAGAGCAGCATTTGGCGGATGGCGGGCCCCTGGTATATCCCTGCTTCTGCTCGCGGGCTGATATCCGCGCAGCCTCGGCCCCCAATGAGGGTGATGGATTCCTGGTGTATCCGGGAACCTGTCGGAATCTTCCCGGAGATGTGGTCGAGGAACGGTTGGGCCGGGGCGACCGGCACAGTCTGCGTATCGCGGTTCCTGCCGACTCTGTTGGTCCTGATGCCATCTGCCGGTTTGACGATCTGGTATTCGGGGCCAGGTCCTTCAACCTGCCCCGGGATGTGGGTGACGTGGTTATCAGGAGGGCGGATGGGCTGGTCTCCTATCAGCTCGCCGTCACGGTCGATGACCTGGCCATGGGGGTGAATCAGATTGTGCGGGGGCGGGACCTTTTGCGGTCAACGGCGATCCAGACCTGGATCCGGAGCCACCTGCGGATGGACGCCCAGCCCGTTCAGTATGCCCACCTGCCCCTGATAGACGGTGCGGATGGCAGGCGGATGTCCAAGCGGTTCGGCTCGCCTGATATGCAGACCCTCCGTGAACAGGGGTGGACTGCACGGCAGGTGATTGGAGTCTGTGGTTGGCTTCTTGGACTTCTGGACCATCCCGGGCCTGCAAGTGCGCAGGAACTGCTGGATTGCTTCACATGGAAGAGACTGGCCTGCAATCAGGAGGACCGTCGACTTGACTTCGAAGGGCCTGATCTGGCCGGGACTGGTTCGAAAGGCTTCAAACTGGCCTGATTGGCGGGGTCCACGGGTTGATGGTGGTTCCCCGGCGGACGCATATGATTCGGCCCGGTGGTAGGAACCCCTGGTTACCATGGCCTCAGTCGAAGCTTCCGAATATGAGGAGGTACTGGGGCATGGTCGCTTATATGGACCACAAGGATTTGTCTAATCGGATCATCAGCCAGGAACGGACCGTGCAGATTGCCGACGGGGTCAAGAAGGTGGCTGAGCGAATCGCCAAGGCGGAAGAAGCGGCGGGGCGGCGCGAGGGGTCGGTCGCACTCCTGGCGGCCACCAAGACCCGGGATGTGGGCGAAATCATGGCTGCCATCGATGCGGGCATCCATCTGATTGGGGAGAACCGGCCCCAGGAGGTCACGGCCAAGGCCGAGGGGCTGATTGAGTCCTGCCGCGAGAGGGGGCTGCGACTCGGCGGTGATTCGTCCGGCTCACAGACCGTGGGATTCCACCTGATAGGCCAGCTCCAGTCCAATAAGATCAACAAGGTCCTGCCCTATGTCGATACGGTCGAGTCCGTAGACGGTCTGGAGCTTGCGCGGAAGGTAGCCTCCCGTGCCCAGGCCAAGGGCTTGGTCAAGGGCATTTTCCTCGAAGTCAACGAATCGGGCGAGGAAGCCAAGTCGGGCTGTGGCCCCGACCAGGCCCTGGACCTGGCTTACGAGTTGGCAGGCATGGAGGGGATACGGCTGGATGGACTCATGACCATCGGAGCCCATGTGGATGACGAGGTGACGATTCGCCAAGGATTCAGCCACCTGCGAGGCCTACGTGACACCATTCGGTCCTCGGGTGAGCCCGGGGCCGATTCCTGCACCGCTCTTTCCATGGGCATGACGGGCGATCTGGACTATGCAGTGGCCGAAGGGTCCACAATCGTTCGCGTGGGTACCGCCATTTTCGGTCAGCGTGCTTTCATCTGAGGGGCGGACCGGACTCCTCGACGGACTCTCCCAGGGGCTAGACTGTCCCTATGAGAATCGCGCGTTTTTCCATAGGTAATACTCCTCGCTATGCCTTCGTCCAGGAGGACAAGCAGGACGGCAAGGACTATCTGGTTGAGCTGAGCGGGTACCCCCTGACCGGGCAGCAGGTGGAGCCCACGGGTAAGCGTTATGCCCTGGACGACGAGAATGTGCGCCTGCTGGCGCCGGTCATTCCGTCCAAGATATATGGTGCCGCCAAGAACTATCGGGCCCATGCCGCCTATATGGCGGAGAAGGGTCAGGCTGTGAACCCGGAGCCGCCTGAGCGCCTTATGGTCTTCATGAAACCATCCACCTCGGTTATCGGCCCTGATGATCCGATTATCAAGCCCTCCTACAGCAAGGACATGAACTACGAGCCCGAGGTGGCTGTGGTCATAGGGCGTATCGCACGCAAGGTCAGCGAGGCCGAGGCCATGGACTACGTGCTGGGATATACCTGCGTCAATGATGTGACCCTGCGCGACCTCCAGCAGGATGACCCCATGTGGACCCGCTGCAAGGGTTTCGATACCGCCTGCCCGCTCGGTCCCTGGATTGAAACCGATCTGGATTACCGGGATGCGAGGATATCCTTCAGGCTCAACGGCGAGGAGGTGCCCGAGGCCAGCGGCACCACGGCCAATCTGATTCACTCCATCCCCGAGCAGATTGCCTTCATCTCCAGTTTCGCCACCTTGCTTCCGGGTGACGTGATCATGACCGGCACCCCCAACGCGTCAGGTTCCTTGCAGGGGCGGGATGAGGCCACGGTCCACGTTGATGGCATCGGTGACCTGCGCAACGTGGTCATCGACGAGTAAGGCCGATTTTCCGAATCGGTTGTTAGGGGTTGCAGGCGGCCCTGGGTCGCAGCCGGGATGACCCTCATCCGGTGTGACGTCTTCCTTGGTGAACGGGACCCTGTTCGATTGACGGGGTCCCGTTTTCTGTATCTGACTCACTTAAAAAACCTGAGTCATATAGACTCAAGTTTTGGGAATAAGTATGTCCATCTGTGGGTTGATTAATGCAGATATGACCGAAGCATGGTCTGACCGGGCGGCTCCGGCGGGTCACGCGGAAGATTGTTGGAGGACAACCATGGAACAGAACTTCACCACCATGGCCCAGGAGGCCATTGGAGATGCTATTCAGTCCGCCTCGGCGGCGGGCAACCCCCAGGTGGATGTGCTTCACCTGCTGGATTCCCTGCTCAGGCAGCAGTCCGGAGTGGTTGGTGGATTGATTCAGGCGGCCGGCGGCGACAGCAAGCAGATAGGGGCCGCTGTCCGCAATGCCCTTGTGGCCCTGCCCTCGGCCAGTGGGTCGACGGCCTCTCAGCCCCAGGCCAGCCGCCAACTGAGCATGGCAATCAGCCAGGCCGAGAAGGAGATGCAGCAGATGGGGGACGAATACGTCTCCACCGAGCACCTGCTCATCGCCATCGCGGAGGTGCCCGGTCAGGCCGCGGACATCCTGCGTCAGGCGGGTCTCACGCCTGAGGCCCTGCGCAAGGCGACGCCCGATGTGCGCGGTGGCGCCAAGGTGACCAGCCCCGATGCCGAGGGCACATACAAGGCCTTGGAGAAGTACTCGACCGACCTGACGGCCCAGGCCAAGGAGGGGAAGCTGGACCCGGTGATTGGTCGGGACCAGGAGATTCGTCGCGTCATGCAGATCCTGTCGAGGCGTACCAAGAACAATCCTGTTCTGATTGGTGAACCCGGCGTGGGCAAGACCGCCGTCGTCGAGGGCCTGGCCGAGCGGATTGTGGCCGGTGATGTTCCTACCACTTTGGAAGGCAAGAGGTTGATTTCGCTCGACCTCGGCTCCATGGTGGCCGGCAGCAAGTACCGTGGCGAGTTCGAGGAGCGTCTCAAGGCGGTCCTGAATGAAATCAAGAGTGCGAACGGGCAGATCATCACCTTTATCGATGAGATTCACACCATCGTCGGAGCCGGCGCCAGCGAGGGCTCCATGGACGCCGGCAATATGCTCAAGCCCATGTTGGCCAGGGGCGAGCTCCGTCTGATTGGGGCCACTACCCTGGATGAGTACCGCGAGAACATCGAGAAGGATCCCGCTCTGGAGCGTCGCTTCCAGCAGGTCTTCGTGGGTGAACCCACCGTGGAGGATACGGTGGCCATCCTGCGTGGTCTGAAGCAGCGGTATGAGGCCCACCATAAGGTGACCATCGGTGACGATGCCCTGGTGGCGGCCGCCACCCTGTCGAACAGGTACATCTCCGGCCGCCAGCTTCCCGACAAGGCCATCGACCTGGTCGACGAGGCCGCCGCCCATCTGAGGATGGAGCTGGATTCGCAGCCCGAGGAGATCGACGAGCTGCAGCGGAGGGTCACCCGCCTCGAAATGGAGGAGATGCAGCTGAAGAAGGCCGACGATCCGGCATCCCATGACCGCTTGGAAAAGCTCCAGGGCGAGCTGGCCGACTCCCGCGAAAAGCTGGTCGGGCTCAAGAGTCGCTGGGACCAGGAGAAGGCCGGGCACAACAAGGTTGGCGACCTCCGTGCACAGTTGGATGCCAAGAGGGTGGAGGCGGACAAGGCCACCCGCGAAGGCGATCTGGAGAAGGCCTCCAAGATTCTGTACGGTGAGATTCCCGGTATTCGTAAGGAGCTTGCCGAGGCGGAGAATGCCGCGGACAAGGCCAAGGCCGCTGCCGATTCGGGGGGATCTCAACCGGACGGGGCGGACGCCGTCGGTGGTCCGGCGCAAGAGCCCATGGTTCCCGACCATGTGGATGCCGATTCGGTGGCCGAGATCGTTTCCGACTGGACCGGTATTCCCGTGGGCAGACTCATGGAGGGCGAGAATGAGAAGCTGCTGCACATGGAGGACTACCTGGGCAAGAGGGTAATCGGGCAGAAGGAGGCCATCCGTGCCGTCGCCGATGCGGTTCGTCGCTCGCGCGCCGGCATATCGGACCCCGACCGTCCGACCGGGTCCTTCATGTTCCTCGGACCGACCGGTGTGGGCAAGACCGAGCTGGCCAAGGCCCTGGCCGACTTCCTCTTCGATGATGAGAAGGCCATGGTCCGTATCGACATGTCCGAGTACATGGAGAAGGCCTCCGTTTCCCGTCTGATAGGCGCGGCCCCGGGCTACGTCGGTTATGAGGAGGGTGGCCAGCTGACTGAGGCGGTTCGCCGCCGGCCATACTCGGTGGTCCTCTTCGACGAGGTGGAAAAGGCCAACCCCGAAGTCTTCGACATTCTCCTGCAGGTCTTGGATGACGGTCGCCTGACCGATGGCCAGGGGCGGACCGTGGACTTCAAGAACACGATTCTGATCATGACCTCCAACCTGGGTTCCCAGTTCCTGATCAAGGATGAGCTGGACCAGGATGCCAAGCGGAAGGCGGTCTTGGATGCGGTCCAGGCCAACTTCAAGCCCGAGTTCCTGAATCGATTGGATGAGTTGGTCATCTTCGACCCGCTCACCCGTGATGAGTTGGGTGGCATCGTGGATATCCAGGTCAGGCAGGTCTCACAGCGTCTGACCGACCGCAGAATCACCCTTGATGTATCCGACTCGGCCAGGGAGTGGCTCGCCAGCATGGGGTATGACCCTGCTTTCGGCGCCCGCCCGCTGCGCAGGCTGGTCCAGACCGAGGTAGGGGACCAGCTGGCGCGGATGCTTCTGTCCGGCAAGGTCCACGACGGCGACACCGTACTGGTTGACCAGACCGGTGGTGAGCACCTGGAGCTGACCGCCTGGCCCACCGATACCCTGGTGGATGATGATGTGAGCGTCGGCAGCATCACCACCGACGGGGACGCTGCTCCCGGGGACGGGATCCGTGGTAGGCACGCCGCGCCCGATGGGGGTCAGGACTCCGCACCGAAAGACTGATGCGGCGAATCGAAGAGAAGGCCGGCACTCCGTAGTTGTTATCGGAGTGCCGGCCTTTACTATGCGGAATCAGAATAGGATGCCATCGCCAGGTCTAACGGGTGTTGGGGTTGTCGGGATTCCACTGGCTGTCGACGATGATCTGGGGCCGACGCGCCGCCACTGTGGGCAGGTGGTCGGTGTCGATTTGGGCCAGTCCCCTCCAGCGTCGACGAAGGTGATGGAGATGGTGCAGGCGGCGGGTGTTTGCCATAGGCAGGATGGCGGCAATGGCCGCTGCCGCCGGGGCGATCATCGGATTGAGCATCCAGCCGAAGAGCGGATAAAGAACGCCTGAGGCGACAATCAGCGCCGCGATGTTGTAAACGGTCGACCAGGTCAGGTTCTCTTTGACTATTCGCTTTGTGGCTTGGCTCAGTTCGATGGCGCGGGCAATGCCGTCCAGGTCTCCGTTGCGCAGAATCAGGTCGGGTTCCGTATCTGAGGTGGATTCCCGCCCGGGTCGGGTCCCAAAGGAGATGTGGACCTGGGCTCTCTTCATGGCTTCGGGCTGGTCGTGGCTGTCTGCGGCCAGGGCCACCAGCCTGTCCGGACTGGGGGTGTGGCTCGTGTCTTCGATTCCGTCGGAAGGAGCATCACCCGTATGCTTCCCCAGGTCATGAATCAACCGTTCCAGACAGTAGGCCTTACGGGTATCAGACAACTGGGTGACCAGCATATCCACTCCGGCAACCCGGGCTGCGCGCTCAATGCGTGCGCTGATGCTGTGACCTGATGCCTTGTCCGTTTCGGCCCTGGTGCCGTCCAGGACCAGGCTCATGACTTTCAGGGAGCGCAGGTGTGTGGCCGCCCGGATAAGGGATTCCTCGTATACCTGTGCCCCATCGGAGGAGTCTGACTGATCGGACAGGGCCGAATCGTCTACGGCCACGGCCGCAACCCGACTCAGATTGCTCATGGCCCTGGGTGAGGTGAAGAGGACTCCGTTCTGTATCCCGGTATTCAGAGCCGTTCTGAACGCCAGAGGTACGGTCACGGTGGCTGCCGTCGGGCAGGCTACGGCCAGGACACAGAAGGCGCTGGCGACGGCGTGTGCCAGGTTGGGATCGGGGCCGAAAAGGAGCCAGGCCATCAAGGTCCAGACGGTTGCAATCAGAATCCAGGCGATGGCGGTGTGTATCTTTCGGTCGATGGTGTGCACAGCGGGAGAACGGCCGGTCAAGGCATCGGGAATGACCTGCATGAGTCTGGATACATAGGTGTCCTTGCCCGATGCCTCGACCTTGATGATCAGGTTGCCTTCGACCAGTTTGGTGGAAGCAAGCACATGGTCACCAGGCCCGTACCTGAGGGGGGCCTCCGCGCCGGTCAGCTCCTTTTCGTCGATGGTGGCGAATCCGGCCACCACCTGTCCGTCGTCAGCCAGTCGTTCGCCTTGCCTGACCAGGAGCAGGCTTCCGGTGGCTATGTCGTCCTGGGCCACCTGATGTCCTGTCAGACCGGACCAGGATTCATCCCCGGTGTCTGTATCCAACTCCTTGAGTTCCGTAGTGTCGAGCACCCTGCCTGAGCCAGGTCGGGTCCGTGCGAGCAGTTCATATGACCGGGCCAGGGAGGAGTGGGTCCTGACCTCAAGGATCCGAGCAAGGAGGAGAAGGGTGATTACCATGCCCACTACGTCGAAGTATGGGGATCGGGATCCCTCAGGCAGGAGGGAACCGGCCACGCAGGTTGCCAGGCTGTACAGGTAGGCGATGCCGGTTGCCAGGGTGGCCAGGAGATTGGGGGTGCATCGTCGATGCTGTATGGCGCTCCAGCCGTCCAGGATGATGCCGCGTCCACAGTGGAAAAGGACCGGGGTGATCAGGATGGCCTGGATCCAAGGGTTTGCCAGCCATGAGGGGAGGGCATCGGGTGCGAACCGTCCGAAGAGGTCCAGAATCAGGACCGGGGCGGTCAGGATGGTACTGATTATGGCCAGACGCACCAGGTGGTGGCGTTCGGCATCGAGTCCATCGATCCGGCGACCCATATCGGTCCATTCGTCCCGTGCCGGCTCCTCGCCCCCGTCCCCCTCCTGCCCCTGCTTGGCATCCGTGCTGCCCGAGGGCATGAGGAAGTACCGGATGATGAACCAGGTTGCAGCGCAGGCTGCAACAAGACCGACTATCGCCAGAAAGATATCGATACCCACCGGTTCTCCTTCGTCATGGTCTATTGTTTCGGACGTCGCTGTACGGATTCGGGCCTCCGATATGTCTATTTTGCCCTCTTTGCATGGAATGCGTTCCCTGTTCCGACCGTTCCTTGCCGAATAAACTAATTACCTCACTGGTCTTCCTATATGGACATGCTGCCGGGCGGGTCCATGAGATGGGGTTTACTAGAACATATGTTCGATTCTATAGGTTCTGCAATCATCCTTGCTCTGGTTCTCCTGGTCGGGCTTGTCCTTGGAGGGGCAGTCGGCTATGCACTCGGGAAGGCCCAGGGTCGGCAGACCCCCCTGCCTGTTCGGGAGGGGGAGACGGAAGATCTGCGCTCGCAGCTGGAACAGTCCCGGCAGGAACTGCGTGAGTCGGAATCCGCCGCAGTGGAATACAGGACCAGGGTTGATGGCCTCAGCCAGGAGTTGGCCTATGTCAAGTCCCAACTGGCCCAGGCCCAGCAGGCTGAACAGGTCCGCCTGGATCGGGAGAGGCTCCGAGCCCAGGCCCAGGAGGAGGAAAAGCGCCACAGACAGGCCGAGGCTCTGCAGGAGGAGAGCAAGGTCCTTTCCGCTTTGGCGCCGGTACAGAAGAACCTGGATGCCCTGCAGCAGAAGGTCTCTCAGATAGAGGAGGGCCGCAAGCAGGAGATGGGCTCCCTGGGGCAGCAGCTCAAGATCCTGGGGGAGCAGCAAGGCAGGCTCGACAAGGAGACCAGCTCCCTGGCATCGGCCCTGCGCAACAACAAGGTCCGTGGGGCCTGGGGTGAGGCGCAGCTCAAGAACATCGTCGAATCCGCAGGGCTGATGGAGCATGTGGACTTCGATACCCAGGTGGTGGTCACCTCGCCGGATGGCAAGACCCTGCGCCCTGACATGGTGGTTCACCTGCCCGGAGGCAAGACCATACCCATCGATGCCAAGGCCCCATACTCGGAGTACCAGCGGGCCTGCGAGATTCCCGATACTGCATCGGATGACGACCTCCGCCGTCGCGACGATCTCCTCAAGGCCCATGCCAAGGCTTTGCGCGACCATGTCAAGACTCTGGGCGACAAGCAGTACTGGAACGCTTTCGACACGGCTCCTGACTTCGTTGTGGCCTTCATACCCAATGACTCCCTCCTTCAGGCCGCTCTGGAAGTGGATCCGACCTTGATGGATGATGCCTTCGCGCAGAAAGTGGCCCTGACCTCCCCGGTCACCCTCTGGGCCGTGCTCAAGTCGGTGGCCTATGCCTGGCAGCAGCAGAACCTGACCGATGATGCCAAGACGCTTTTCACACTGACCCATGAGCTCTATGAGCGGTTCGTCGTACTGGGCGACCGTGCCAACAAGTTGGGCAAGTCCATCACCAGTACCGTTGCCGCCTACAACAATTTCGCCGCCTCACTGGAATCCAGGGTCCTGGTTACGGCCAGGAAGTTGCAGAACCTGGACCCGACCAAGGTCATCGACCCGGTGAATATGATCGACTCCGGCAAGGCCAACCTGCGGGAACTGACTGCTCCGGAGGTTCTGCCTGACGGTCCCCGAGATGAAGCCTGACCTGCCTGGACTGCCTGCCCGTTGGCAACCGGCGTTAGTCTGGTAGGCATGAGCAAGGCAACAGACACAGAACGGACCCGCTCCTTCCGTCCCACTGGGACCCCCGACCTGGCACTTGACCAGTCCGCCCGGAGCATGATGGAGCCGATCGATCAGCTGAGGGAACTCCTGTCACGTGAGATTGACGGGCGCCCCTTTACGGAACTCAGCGGGGTCACCTTCGACCATCAGGGTGCGGAGCTGGCCGGTCACGTCCTTCTGGATACCCTCGAAGATGCCGGCTACTCGGTCGATGATTACGATGCAGTCGGTGCCCTGACCGCTGCCGCCGTCCCCCTGGCCGATGCCATGCTCCACGCCGCCGCCTCAAGGGGACAGGCCCTGAACGCCTTCGTCATGGATTTCGTCTACCCGTCCATCAAAGGACCATCCATTGAGGGGAAGAGGGTCATCCTCCTGGATGCCTGGCTCAGTCAGAAGTCCTATGTGCAGACATCATCACTGGTCACCCTGCGTAAGGGGAACGAACTCAGTCTCGATTGCAGCATCATCCAGCGGCAGGGTGCCGAACCTCTGGCCATCGCCTCCCTGGTCGGAGGGCTCGGCCCTGAAGCCGCTAGTGGGTTGGGCGAGCTCGACGGCGGACTGCCCACCATCCAGGTTGTCGATACGGTCGATGATTCGAAGACCAGCCTGCCCTTCATCTGTGCCTTCAACGAGCAGCAGTTCAACCCGGGCAAGGACCAGGAGCGATGAGGGAACCGAATCCCATCACCCAGGCGGCCAAAGAGTCGGGCGAACCTGTCTTCCGGCAAGTGGGATTGGGGCCCTGGGCCGAAGAACATCCTGATTTGCCCCGCCCGGACGATCCCGGTTCCGTCGCCTATGATCCGAGACTCGACAGCGATCTTCTGGACCAGGGCGATCGACGGAATGTGCTTGATCGCTATCGGTATTGGACTGTTGAGGCCATTCGGGATGATTTGGACCGCAGAGGTCGTCACGGGTTCGAAGTGGCTGTCGAGAACTGGACCCATGACTTCAACATCGGTTCCATGGTCCGCACAGCCAATGCCTTCGCCGCAGGTCGGGTCCACATCGTCGGCCCCCACAAGTGGAACCGCAAGGGTGCCCTGATGACCGAGCTGTACCAGCACGTGGTTCACCATCCCAGTATCGATACCATGGTCGATGACCTGCGAGACGAGGCCGGCAGGTCCGGTGTCCCCATGCCCAGGCTGATCGCCATCGACAATGTGCCCGGTGCCGGTCCCATCGAGACCTACGACTTCCCGGATCGTTGCCTGATGATCTTCGGCGCCGAAGGGCCGGGTCTTTCCCAGAAGGCCCTGGACCTGGCCGATGATGTGGTCTATATCTCTCAGTTCGGTTCCGTCCGCTCCATCAATGCCGGGGCCGCTGCCGCCGTGGCCATGCATTCCTGGATTGCCCAGCGTGCAGGGGGCGGTCGCCTTTCCTGAGGTTTCGGTGTGCATACGTGCCGCCCGTACCTCATTTGCATTGGCGTGGGGCCGGGCGGATGCACGACAGGTGTAGTGAGAAACTGTTATGCTCAGGACATGATAGAGGTTGAACATCTGACTAAGAGCTTTCGTGGCAAAAAGGCCATAGATGATGTCACCTTCACAGTCCCGGATGGCCGCGTCACCGGTTTCCTTGGACCAAACGGGGCTGGAAAATCCACCACCATGCGGGCCTGCCTGGCCTTGATCAAGCCTGAAAAAGGGCGTGCTCTGATAGACGGCAGGCCTTTCACCAAACTCGAGTCACCGATGACTTCGGTCGGGGCGGTGCTCAATCCCAGGTCAGCCCACAAGTCGCGCTCGGCTTATGCCCATCTGCGTTCCCTGGCCGCCTCCAACGGGATTCCTGTGGCTCGGGTCGACGAGGTCATGGAGATGGTGGGACTGACAGGCGTAAAGAACAAGAGCGCCGGCTCCTTCTCCCTGGGTATGAGTCAACGGCTCTCCATTGCGGCGGCCCTTCTGGGCGATCCCAGGAACCTTGTCCTGGACGAACCCATCAACGGTCTTGATCCCGATGGGGTCAAGTGGGTGCGCGAACTCTGCAGGTCCGCTGCCGCCCAGGGCAAGGCGGTCCTCTTGAGCTCCCATCTGATGAGTGAGGTGGCCTTGACCGCCGATGACCTGGTCATCATCGGGCAGGGTCGCATCATGGAGCGAACCACGGTCGACCGCTTCATCCAGGAGCACTCGCACGAATCCATCAGGGCGGTCACTCCTCAACCCAATGAGTTCATGGCCGCCCTGTCGACGGCAGCGGGAATCCATATCACCAGGCTGCCGTCGGACTCGGCATGTCCACCCGACGCGGCCCTCTTCCGTATAGAGGGGGCGCCCCTGGCGTCAACGGCCACCATCCTGGCCAATGACCAGGTCGTCCTGTACGAGTTCTGCCAGGAGAAGGCCTCGCTGGAGGAGGCCTACATGAAAGCCACCCACGGGCAGGTCGAATATCGGTCCCGGGTTGTTGCCGACCCCGAGGCAGATGCCCGCAACAAGTCGAGGGGAGGCAGGCGATGAGACGTGTGGCGCACAGGGCCCCCGATGGTGCCCGACACATAGTCGATATCCGCGCAGCGTCCGCCGGGAGCAGGAGGGACCTCGCCCCCTCGCGGGTCCATCTCTCCTTCCTCCGGGCCCTGCATGGCGAAATGCTCAAGCTGAATTCGCTCAAGTCGACATGGATCATGGTCGCCCTGGCCCTGCTCCTTGAGCCTTTCGGAGCTTTCGCCTCGGCCTGGAGCTACAAGTACCTGAGCACGATCAATCCAACCACGGGGAAGCCTCTGAAAACCCCCGCTCCCATAGCCATGTCGGATTACTGGCTATCCACGGGGGCGGGGCTGAGCATGGCCATCATCGTGGTCGGCGTCATGGGTGTTCTCTGCAATCAGTTCGGAGTTCACCGGATCCTCCATCACTGCCACCCTGACCAGCAATCCACGTCGCGGCACAGTTCTGGCCGCGAAGGCCGCCTACCTGGCCGTCCTGACATGGATAACCTCCCAGATTGGGGTCCTTCTTTCCTGGGCTGCTGTGCAGCTCACCCTTTCAGCACCCGGCAAGACCGAACTCGAGGCCTCCCAGGTATCACTGCCCTGGTTGAACCTCCTGGGTGGTCCCCTCTTCCTGGCGGTTTTCGCCGTCATGGCCCTGGGCATCGGTGCCGCGTGCCGGTCGACTGTCGGCGGTGTCATGACGGTGTTGGGGTTGATTCTGATAGCCCCCATGCTTCTCAGCATCCTTCGGGCGGTAAGCAGGTACTTTGCCTGGTTGGATACCCTGACCAGCATTCTACCGATGGATCTGCTCGGTCTCTTTTTGGGCGGGCAGACTGCACCTCCCTCTGACGTTACGGGTTTCCTTCCGCTGTGGTGGCAGGCTGGTCTGATCATGGTTGTGTGGGCGGCGGTCTTCTATTTCCTGGGAACCCTGATCGTGAAAAGGGTCGATATCAGCTGACCAATCCGCCGATTGGCGACGATCGGTTTGGGGACATGACACTGCAATTGGGCCTCTGTATCCGCGACCGATGAGGTGGCCTCCAGGGCGTCTGGACCGTTGCACGACCAGGCTTGGATCACCTCCCGAATGCCGACCCCTTCGTGTCACACAGCACCAATATGATGGTGGTATGCCAACTTTTACACGTGAAGAGATCAAGCATCTGGGCGATCTGGCCCGTATCGCTCTGACCGATGATGAGGCGGACCGTCTCAAAGGCGAACTCAACGTCATCGCCGAATCCATCGCCAAGGTCCAGGAAGTGGCCGGGGATGATGTGCCTCCCACGGCCAATCCCATACCCCTGGAGGCATACCTGCGCCCTGATGAGGCGGAGGAACCCCTGACCCAGGAGGAGGCCCTGTCGGGGGCTCCCGCCACCGAGTCGGGCATGTTCGTGGCACCGCGCATCCTGGGTGAGGAGTGAGTGAAGCAATGAGCACTACAGAATTGGTCAAGGAATCCGCCTCCGAGATGGCCCGGCAGCTGCGGGCCAAGGAGATCTCCAGTCGTGAATTGGTCCAGGCCCAGCTTGATGTGATCGAGGCTGCGGAGCCCAGCATCGATGCCTTCCTGCATGTCTCCGCCGACCAGGCTCTGGAACAGGCCGATGCCATCGATAAGCGTCTTGTTGCCGGTGAAACCGAGGGCCTGTCCGAATTGGCCGGCGTTCCAATCGCCATCAAGGACATGATTGTCACCAAGGGCATCCCCACCACAGCCGCCTCACGGATTCTCGAGGGCTGGGTGCCTCCCTACGATGCCACGGTCATCGAGAAGATCAAGGCCGCAGGTCTGCCCATTCTGGGCAAGACCAACCTGGACGAGTTCGCCCAGGGGTCGTCCACCGAGCACTCAGCCTACAAGTCCACGCACAATCCCTGGGACACCGAGAGGGTGCCCGGCGGTTCCGGAGGCGGCTCCGCCTCTGCCGTTGCCGCCTTCGAGGCCCCTCTGGCTCTGGGCACCGACACCGGTGGCTCCATTCGCCAGCCCGGAGCCCTTACCGGCACGGTCGGTGTCAAGCCCACCTATGGTGGCGTCTCCCGCTTCGGAGCCATTGCCATGGCCTCTTCCCTGGACCAGATCGGTCCGGTGTCCCGGTCGGTCCTGGACTCCGCACTCCTGCAGGAGCTGATTGGCGGTTACGACCGTCGCGACTCTACCTCCATCCCCAAGCCGGTTCCGCCCCTGGCTGCCGCTGCCCGCGAGGGCATGAAGCGCGACCTGAAAGGCATGAAGGTCGGTCTGGTCAAGGAGCTGGGCGGTGAGGGTTACCAGCCTGGTGTCGAGGCCCGGTTCAATGAGGGAGTAAGACTCCTGGAGGACATGGGTGCCGAGGTGGTTGAGGTCTCCTGCCCCCACTTCCCCTATGCCCTGGCGGCCTATTACATCATCATGCCTTCCGAGGTGTCCTCCAACCTGGCCAGGTATGACGGCATGCGCTACGGCATGCGGGTCATGCCTCCGGAAGGGGTTGAACGGACCGCGGCCAACATGATGTCGGCAACCCGTGAGGCCGGTTTCGGTGATGAGGTCAAACGACGCATCATCCTGGGCATCTACGCCCTTTCCGCCGGTTACTACGATGCCTGGTACGGGTCGGCGCAGAAGGTGCGCACCCTGATTATCAGGGACTTCGAGCAGGCCTTCGAGAAGGCCGACGTCCTGGTTTCGCCCACCTCACCCACAACCGCTTTCAAGTTCGGCGATAAGATGGACGACCCTCTGGCCATGTACCTGAACGACGTGGCCACCATCCCGGCCAACATGGCAGGCTCGCCCGCCATGTCAATCCCGGACGGGCTCAGTGATGACGGTCTGCCGGTGGGCTTCCAGTTCTTCGCCCCCCAGATGCGTGACGAGGTCATGTACAAGCCCGCTGCTGCCTTGGAGGCGGCTCTCCAGGAACAGTGGGGCGGCCCGGTCTTCAAGGACCTCAAGGCCCCGTGGCTGGACGGCCTCACCAACGGATCTGCCAAGTAGGCATCGGAAGGAAACGGAATCACAATGGCTGAAAAACTCATGAAGTACGCCGATGCCGTGGCCAAGTACGACCCGGTGTTCGGCCTGGAGGTGCATGTCGAGCTCTCCACCAACACCAAGCTCTTCTGCCCGGCCCATATCGAGTTCGGCGGTGAGCCCAACTCCCAGCTGACCCCGGTGTCCCTGGGTCTGCCCGGCAGCCTGCCAGTGGTCAACAAGACCGCCATAGACTATGCCGTCAAGCTGGGTCTGGCCCTGCACTGCCAGATCAACGAGTGGAGCCAGTTCGCCAGGAAGAACTACTTCTACCCGGATATGCCCCGCGACTATCAGATATCCCAGTACGACAAGCCCCTGAACGGGGAGGGATACCTGGACGTGGAGCTGGACGATGGGTCCATCTTCCGCGTGCCCATCGAGCGGGCCCACGTTGAGGACGATGCCGGCAAGAACACCCATCTCGGTGGTGCCGATGGCCGTATCGAGGGCGCCGATCACTCCCTGGTTGACTACAACCGTGCCGGTGTGCCCCTGGTCGAGATCGTCACCAAGCCCATCGAGGGCGCCGGTGAGCGCGCCCCCGAGGTTGCCGGGGCCTATGTGCGCGCCATCAGGGACATCGTGCGCTCCCTGGGCATCTCGCACGCCCGGATGGAGCAGGGCAATATGAGGGCGGACGTCAACGTCTCCCTTCATGCCGGTCCCGATACTCCGCTGGGTACCAGGTCCGAGACCAAGAACGTCAACACCTTCAAGGGCATCGAGAAGACCCTGACCTACGAGATTCGTCGTCAGGCAGCCCTGCTTGAATCCGGTGGGGAGGTCCTCCAGGAGACCCGCCACTGGGATGAGTCCACCCAGACCACGGCCGGTGGTCGCGTCAAGACCGACGCCAATGACTACCGTTACTTCCCCGATCCCGACCTGGTCATGGTTCATGTGACCAAGGACCATATCGAGGAGCTCAAGGCCGAGATGCCTGAGATGCCTCGTGAGCGCAGGGCCCGACTGAAGCAGGAGTGGGACTTCACCGATCGGCAGATGCAGGATGCGGTCAACGCTGATGCCGTGGACCTGATTGAGGAGACCGTCAAGGCCGGTGCCACGGCCGCCGGTGCACGCAAGTGGTGGCTTGGCGAGATTTCCCGTGAGGCCAATTCCCGCGGGGTCACCCTCCAGGAACTGCCCATTTCAGCTCAGGACGTCGCCGATGTGGAGCAGCTGATTGCCGAAGGGAAACTCAACGACAAGCTGGCCAAGCAGACCGTTTCCGGCGTGCTTGCAGGCGAAGGCAGCCCTGCCGAGGTCGTCAAGAAGCACGGATACCAGGTGGTTTCGGATGATGGTGCCTTGGATGCGGCCGTCGACCAGGCCCTCAAGGACAACCCCGATATCGTGGCCAAGCTCAAGAGCGGCAATATGAAGCCCATGGGCGCCATCATCGGTGCCGTCATGCGTGCCACCAAGGGCCAGGCCGATGCCAAGGCGGTCAACAAGATCGTCATGCAGCGCATCGCCCAGTGACCAATGTTTCGCGTCCCGGGGATTTTCATGGTTTTCCCAGGGGCGCGGGATATGATTAACTGTCATCGCGAGGTGGCGGTCATGGAGGTGACGTGATGTCGACAAGCGGCAGCGGTAATGAGGGACCGCAGACGGAACGTGGGGAATCAGATAATGTCGAAGGCAGACGGCTGCCTGACCGTATAGAGATTCCTGTCATTCGCGGCGAAATGGTGCATCTGCGCCCTGCGGCGATATCCGATTTGACCGCCATGGACCATCTGGAGGCCTTCTACAATTCGACGGGCATCACTGGCAAGGGGCCTGAGGCCGAGCGGGCGGTGGTCAATGCCTGGGTGCGCAGGTCGGTGGCCTGGTCCAAGGGTCTGGCCCCCAAGGAGTCTGGCGTCGGGGACCCTGAGTCCAGGCGTACGCTGGCCTGGGCCATGGTGAGCGATGCCGACCCCGGTCAGAACGGCGCACCTGATACCGACAAAACCGGCGGTGTCATCGGCATGATATTCCTCATCGACGTTGACGGCTGGTCCCGCTCAGCCCGTATCCAGGTGGTTCTGGGGAAGGACTTCCGAGGGCGCGGATACTCCCGTGACGCCATGCCCAGGGTTATGACCTACGGGTATGCCGCAGCCCCTACAGGACTCGGGCTCCACCGTATCTGGGTGGCCGTGCCCGAGAAGAACACCAGGTCCATCTCCGTATACCAGTCACTGGGCTTCATGGTCTCGGGAACCTCTCGCGATGCGCTTTGGGACATCGAGAACGGCAAGTACCAGGATCAGATCGTCATGGATGCCCTGGCCGACGAGTACGACCCCATTCAATCCCTGAACGCGTTCGGGATGCATGTCATCGATGAGAACCCCGGTGTTGCCCAAACCTTGATTGCCCGTGGGTATACCACCGAGGACGGAAGGCGAATGACCGCTGCGGAAGCCCAGCGACATGCCTCCGAGATCGAAGCCGGCCTGGCGGGGAAGGCCGCAGACCGCGACGGTGCCCGAGGGACCGGAGAATCTGCTGATTCCAAAGTGGCGATACCCTCCTCGCCCTCCCCGTCCGAGGGCGCACCACAGATCGGGCCCCACGCGGGCGCCGATAAGTCAGAGGCGGAACACGGCGAAGAGGGCCAGACCCAGGAGGGCGGGGGTCACAATTCCTCCGACTGGGCCTACGGGTCCTCCAAGGCCAAGCGGTCCAAGCGGGCCTGGTGGCGAAACCTTGGTCACGGTCGTGACCGTTCCAACGGAGGTGGCCGATGAGCGCCGAGGATCTCGACAACTACGAAACCGATGCCGAGCTGGCCCTGTATAGGGAGTACCGCGATGTCATCAAGCTCTTCACCTATGTGGTCGAGACCGAGCGTCGCTTCTACCTGGCCAACAAGGTCGACTTCAACGTGCGCTCGGCCGGTCAGGATGTCTACTTCGACGTATGCCTCACCGATGCCTGGGTCTGGGATGTCTACCGTTCCAGCCGTTTCGTAAAGAATGTACGAATCGTCACGTTCAAGGATGTCAATGTGGAGGAGGTCCAGAAGACGGACATCGACATCCCCGACTCCCTATCCTGAGCCAAGGGTCGCCTCACTTGGCCCTGTATCGTACCCGGGCTTTCCGGGTCAGAGGGGCAGGGTGGTTGGTGCCTTGACCGCAGTTGATCCGATTGTCCCAGCAAAGGGATTGTATGGCTTCTGCGGATTCATCTCCGCGGTTGAGCGGGAAGGTTCCGGAATGGCTGGGAATCGTGAGGGAAGTGGTCAAATGACCCGCGGTTCCAGAGCCCTGGGTAGAATGAACATGAATTATCCGGTTTTCAGGAGGTTGGCAAGGTGAGCAAGCAGTCTGTGGTTATCGTCGGCGGAGGTCCTGCTGGACTGACGGCGGCATGGGAGCTGGTCAAGGACGGCGGAAACAACAAGTACGACGTCACGGTCCTTGAGTCCACCAATACCTTCGGCGGTATCTCGCGTACCGTCAAGCACAACGGGAACCGTATGGACATCGGCGGCCATCGCTTCTTCTCCAAGGACGATCGAATCATGGACTGGTGGAAGGAGGTGCTTCCCCTCCAGGGAGCCCCCTCCTACGACGACAAGAAGTTGGGTCGTCACCACGACCTGGAACCGGGTGGTCCCGACCCCGAGCAGACCGACAGGGTCATGCTCAAGCGCCACCGTGTCTCAAGAATCTACTGGAACCACCATTTCCTGGACTACCCCATCTCCCTTTCGCCCCAGACCTTGCAGGCAATGGGTTTCAAGCTGACCATGCAGGCCGGTTTCAGCTATCTGAAGTCCTTGATTCACAAGCTGCCTGAAGATAACCTGGAGAACTTCTACATCAACCGCTTCGGGCGCAAGCTCTATTCCATGTTCTTCGAGGGGTATACCGAGAAGCTCTGGGGCCGTCACCCCCGCGAGATCAGTGCCGACTGGGGTGCCCAGAGGGTCAAGGGACTGAGCATCATGGGCGTGCTCAAGAACGCCTTCCAGAAGCTCCTCCCCAAGAAGCGTGATTCCCGCGAGGTCGAGACCAGCCTGATTGAGGAATTCTGGTACCCCAAGCTGGGGCCCGGTCAGCTCTGGGAGACCGTGGAGCGCCGCAACGTCGAGCATGGTGTCCATGTCATCACCGAAGCCGAGGTGGTGGGACTGAACCAGGAGGATGGGCGTATCTCCTCCGTGGTCTACCGGGATGCCGACGGTCAGGAGGTCACCCTCAAGGCCGATCAGATCATCTCGTCCATGCCGGTCAAGGACCTGGTCGAGGCCATCGCCCGTGAGGACTCCTCAGCCGACAAGGAGATGGTCCGCGTTGCCGACGGCCTGCCGTATCGTGACTTCGTTACGGTCGGTCTGCTCATCCGTCATCTGCGTATCCGCAACACCACAAAGATGAAGACTCTCGGCGATCCTCCCATTGTTCCTGATTGCTGGATTTACGTGCAGGACCCGGGCTACAAGATGGGTCGCATCCAGATTTTCAACAACTGGAGCCCCTACATGGTAGAGAAGGCGGATGATACCGTCTGGATCGGCCTGGAGTACTTCTGCGAAGAGGGTGATGACTTCTGGAACATGAGCGACAAGGAGGCCACGGACTTCGCCATTAAGGAACTGACCAGGATGGGAATCATCAACGGTCCCACCGACGTGATGGACTCCCATCGTGAACGGGTGGCCAAGGCCTACCCCGCCTACTTCGACACCTACGACGAGATGCCCGGACTGGTCGAGTGGCTGGATTCCTTCGGAAACCTCTACTGCGTGGGCCGCAATGGGCAGCACCACTACAACAATCAGGACCACTCGATGGCCACTTCCATGGAGGCCGTCAAGAACATCAAGTCCGGTAGGACGGACAAGGCCAACGTCTGGAACGTCAACACCGAGCAGTCATATCACGAAGAGAAGTAATCGCCTGGGGCATCTTCAGGGGCCGTCCCAGCAGCTGGGAGAGGAAGGCCACGGCCCCCTCGAAGAGAACTGCGTACATCTCGTCCTCGTTTGACGTGTCCAGGGCCATTTTCCTGTTGTCGATCACCGATGACATCCCATCACTGATCAGCCAGGCCAGTGTTTCGGTGTCGATTGCATCGGTCAGCACGGTCCGGGGCAGTTTCCCCTGCTCCAACCAGCGGCTCAGGGCCTGGGCGAGGTGGGAGATTATCTTCGTCATGAACCCGTTTACCAGGTTCGCGTTTGAACCCAGGTAGTTGTACCAGTTCTCGTTGTCGGCGAACGCCTCGCTCAGTTTCTGGATTCCGGCGATGAGCGGGATGGCAACACCGTCAAGGACATCCTGCACATCAAGGGAGGGGTCGTCCAGGATTTCGATGGCATCCTGGGCCTGGCGGTCGAAGTATGTACTCAGACAAGCATTGACCAGGTCGTCCTTGGACTCGAAGTAGTAATAGAAAACGCTCATGCCGACACCCTTGCCGTCGTTCATGGCCTTGATGATATCGCGTAGCGAGGTGGTGGTTACACCGTTTTGGGTGAAGAGCCGCATTGCGGTCTCCACGAATTCACGACGGCGGTCTGTGCGAGCTCTGCTTTTCTTGTCCACAATGGACAGTTTACGGCCTTAATGACACGCTGGGCCCGTGCTTGCGGGAATCCGGGCCTCGTTGTATTCTTTATTTAAGTTCGAACGGTTGAATCAGTATCGATCTTTCATTAGCGGTTTACCCGCATATTCTCAAGCTATTTGCCTGGTTTTATTTGGCATGGCGTAGGAAAGGCAATATAACAGTGGCAACAAGCCAAGATTTACATTCTATGAAACTGCCTGAGCTCAAAGAACTGGCCAGACAGTTGGGTTTGCGTGGCATCTCCACCATGCGTAAGCCGGTCCTGATCGAGACCATAGAGGCCGCCCGTTCCGGTGGCGAGGCTCCGGCAGGCGTTACCGTCAGGACTCCGGAGTCCGCGCCCCAGGCCAGGAAAGATACAACCAGGTCCGATGCGGAAGTGTCCGTCAAGGAAATGGATCTGGATGGTTCCGACGAGGGGACCTCCGGCACGGAAAACCGGACGCAGAAGATCTCGGACCGCCAGGACGGAAAGAAGATCGGTGATCTCTTCGATGTTCTGGGCATTGACGAGAACACTGCCGCCCATAAGGACGGTCGGGACGGCAAAGAGGGAAGGTTCCCCCACACCGTGGCTGATGAGGAGAATGTGATCATCTCTCGCCGCCGCCATCGCTCCACTGATTCGACGCGTGGCAATAGGGCCACCCGTTCCCGTAACGAGCGCGACCATGAGCGTGAGCCCGAGGGCAACGAAGAACACGGCAACGGAAGCGTGCGTAATCTAGACGATATCCTGGCCGCTCTGCCCGCGCGCAACGACCACTCCCGCAAGCGCTCCTACGAGGAAGGACGTGAGGACGGCCGCGAGTACCGGCACAACTCCTTCGATCGTCGCAATCGCAATGAGCGCAACGATCGTACCGATCGGAACGACCGGCACAACAGTCGCAACAACCGCCGCAACTCCCGTGACTTCGAGCCCAGGGAGGAGAGGCGAGAGAGCTTCAAGGCAGAGGACATGGTCCCTGTGGCGGGCATCATCGATGTGCTGGATTCCTATGCCTTCGTGCGCACCTCCGGGTACCTGCCCGGCCCCAACGACGTCTATGTTTCCATGGGTCAGGTCAAGAAGTACGGTCTGCGCAAGGGCGACGCCGTCCACGGCTCCATCCGCCCCCCGCGTGAGGGTGACCACCGTAATCAGAGGCAGAAGTTCGTTCCCCTGCAGGCCATCGACACCATCAACGGGATGAGCGTCGAGGATGCCGGTGACCGTCCCCACTTCAACAAGCTGACCCCTCTCTATCCGCAGGAGCGCATGCGGATGGAATCCCAGCCCACGAACATCACCGGTCGTCTGATCGACATCGTTGCCCCCATCGGCAAGGGCCAGCGAGGTCTTATCGTTTCGCCCCCCAAGGCAGGCAAGACCCTGACCCTCCAGTCCATCGCCAACTCCATCAGCGCCAACAATCCCGAGGTTCACCTGATGGTGGTCCTGGTCGACGAGCGCCCGGAAGAGGTCACCGACATGGAGCGCACGGTCCAGGGTGAAGTCATCTCCTCCACTTTCGACCGTCCCGCGACCGACCATACGACAGTCGCCGAGCTGGCCATCGAGCGCGCCAAGCGCTTGGTGGAGTTGGGTCAGGATGTGGTGGTCCTCCTTGACTCCATGACCAGACTGGCCCGGGCCTACAACATAGCGGCACCGGCCTCCGGACGTATCCTCTCCGGCGGTGTGGATGCCCAGGCCCTGTACCCGCCCAAGCGTTTCTTCGGTGCCGCCCGCAACATCGAAAACGGCGGATCCCTCACCATCATCTCCTCGGCCCTGGTGGAGACCGGGTCCAAGATGGACGAGGTCATCTTCGAAGAGTTCAAGGGAACCGGCAACATGGAGCTGCGCCTGACCCGTGACCTGGCCGACAAGCGCATGTTCCCCGCCATCGACATCAATGCCTCCGGCACCCGCCGTGAGGAACTGATCACCTCACCCGATGAGCTGGCCGTGGTTTACCGGCTGCGTCGTCTTCTGGGCGGCATGGAGACCGAGCAGGCCTACCAGACCCTGGTGCCGAGGTTGAAGAAGACGGCCACCAACCGCGACTTCCTCGCTGCCATCAACCAGTCCATGCTGGGTCAGAAGTAGCCTGCGCCGACCGGCCCATGCCGGTCACCAAGCATCATTGCTACAGGGTCGTCCCCATCCGTTGGAACCGGAAAGGGACGACCCTTGCTGTATCCGCGTCCTGCCAATCAGGTCAGGCGATAGACTGGGATGTTATGAACAACCAGGAAGCAGAGACTTCGATTCATGACCAGGTCGGGGCGGGGGACCCGGAGGTGGCGAATCGGGCCCGTGAGGTGGAAGAGCTCCGAGCCGGCGTGGACAATATCGATGCTGCGGTCATCCACATGCTGACCGAGCGTTTCCGGGTGACCAGGCAGATAAGCCACCTGAAGGCCGAGGCGGGTTTCGCCCCCGCGGATCCGGGGCGGGAGTCGGAACAGGTGGAGCGTCTGCGTTCCCTGGCCCAGGACGGCGGGTTGGATCCCGACCTGGCCGAGGCCTACCTGCACCTGGTGGCGGATGCCGCCAAGCGCATCCATTCCCGCGTGGCCGGGGGAGAGGCGTAAAGGGTATTCACTTACGACAGCCGCCAGACGGAGGCGGCTATCTCCTGGGACTTATGGAAAACAAGAGCGCCTGTGGAGCAGGGCGGGTTGCCGGTTCCACAGGCGCTCTTGGGTACCGTTTGCGGGGATGAGAATCGACCCCGGTCCGGTCTACTTCTTCGGCTTCTTGGCGGGAGGCTCGCCCAGCTGGCTGGCGGTCACCCGTATGCCCGCCTCCTCATCGGCGGGGCCGGTTGCACCTGAGCCATCGGATTCCTCGACGAGGCTCATGTCACCAGTCGCCCTTCCGGCCTCGGCCACATCATCCAAAGCGGCCCTGACGGCATACATGCCTTCGGGTGCCACACTCAGGGTGACCGAAAGGATGGGGGTCTTCATGGAGACCTTGGCCTCTGACTTGATTCTGCGCAGGGAGGCCAGGGCCTTCCCCGCCCAGGTCAGCAGCTCCGGGTCCTGCCCCTGTGCGGCCTCCCGGTATGCCTCTGCCTGAGGCCAGGGGGCGCGATGTACGGAGCCTTCGCCCTGGTGCATCCACTGCCAGACCTCTTCGCTGGCGAAGGGCAGGAAGGGGGCAAGGAGGCGATCAAGTGCATCCAGCACCAGCCCCAGGGTGGTCCTGGCGCTCAACACCTGGGCCTGGTCCGGGGTCCTTCCGGTGGCCTCCGCTGTTCCGTAGGCGCGGTTCTTGGCCAGCTCAATGTAGTTGTCGCAGAAGTTCCAGAAGAAGGATTCCACCGTTTCCAGGGCCTTGGAGTGCTCGTAGTCATCGAGGGCCTGGGTGGCCTGGTCAATCACCCGGGCAAGTCCGGCCAGAACCGCGCGATCCAGGGGAACGGTCACATCCGCAGGGTCCCAGGTGGCCTTGGCGGCCTGGCCCACATGATGGTTTTCGTCCTCACGACCTATGGCCAGGGCGAACTTGGTGGCGTTGAGCAGCTTGACGGCCAGGCGGCGGCCAATCTTCATCTGCCCCTCGTCGTAGGTGGCATCCAGCCCGAGTCGGGCCGATGCGGCCCAGTAACGCACGGCGTCTGCACCATACTTCTTGATGGGTTCGTCGGGGACCACCACGTTGCCCTTCGACTTGCTCATCTTCTTATGGTCCGGGTCCAGGATCCACCCCGACAGGGTTGCATTGCTCCAGGGCAGGCAGCCGTTTTCCAGGTGCGCCCGGTCGATGGAGCTGAAAAGCCAGGTGCGGATGATGTCCTGGCCCTGGGGGCGCAGATCCATGGGGAAGGTGGCCTTGAAGAGGGTCTGGTCTTCTTCACCTGGTTCGGCCCAGTGGGTCACGATCTGAGGAGTCAGGGAGCTGGTGGCCCAGGTGTCCATGATGTCCTTCTCGGCCGTGAAGCCGCCGGGCTGGTCACGCTGGGTTTCGTCGAAGCCCTCGGGCACGTCGGTGCTGGGGTCGATGGGGAGCCGATCCTCCGCTGGGGTGATGGGATGAGCGTAGTCGGTCTCGCCATCTGCGGTCACCGGATACCAGAGGGGGAAGGGGACGCCGAAGAAGCGCTGGCGGGAAATCAGCCAGTCACCGTTCAGGCCTTCCACCCAATTGCTGTATCGAACCCGCATGAAGTCGGGGTGGAAATCAAGCTCTTTGCCCCGTTCCAAGAGCTCTTGGTTGAGCTTCTTGTCGGTGCCGCCATTACGGAGGTACCACTGGCGTGAAGTCACGATTTCCAAGGGCTTGTCGCCCTTTTCGTAGAAGTTGGTCATGCGCTTGGTGGGCTTGGGCTCCCCGTCCAGGTCGCCGGCCTCACGCAAGGCGTCCACGATGATCTTCCGCGCGGAGAAGGTGGTCTTCCCCGCGATCTGCTCGAAGATATCCTTGCCGCCCTGGTCGGTGATCCAGTCCGGCGTTGCCATGATGATTCGGCCGTTGCGCTGGATGACGGAACGGGTGGGGAGCTTCAGGTCGCGCCACCATTCGACATCGGTCACGTCGCCGAAGGTGCAGCACATGGCTATGCCCGCGCCCTTGTCCATTTCGGCGGCCGGGTGGGCCAGGATGGGAACCTCCACCTTGAAGAGGGGGGAGTAGACCTTCTGCCCGAAGTACTGCTGGTAACGCTTGTCGTCCGGATGGGCGATCAGAGCCCCGCAGGCTGCCAGGAGTTCCGGCCTGGTGGTCTCGATGTAGATGGGGGTGCCGTCCTGGAAGCGGAAGGCAACCCGGTGGTAGAAGCCGTCATACTCACGCGACTCGAGCTCGGCCTGGGCCACGGCGGTCTGGAAGGTCACGTCCCAGAGTCCGGGGGCCTCCTTCTGGTAGGCCTCGCCCCGGGCAAGGTTCCGCAGGAAGGCCTTCTGGGCCACCCGGCGGGGATGCTCGCCGATGGTGTGGTAGGTCTGCGACCAGTCGATTGAAAGTCCCAGGGAACGCCAGAGGCGCTCGAAGAGCTTCTCATCCTCGGCGGTCAGCTCCTCGCAGAGCTCGATGAAATTCTGCCTGGAGACCGGAACCTGGTCCTTGGCGTTTATCTTCTTCCCGTCCGTGCCATGGAAGGGTGGCTTGAAATCCGGGTCGTACTTGAGGGAGGTATCGACGCGCACCCCGTAGTAGTTCTGAACCCTGCGCTCCGTTGGCAGTCCGTTGTCGTCCCAGCCCATGGGGTAGAAGACGTCATAGCCCCGCATCCTCTTGAAACGGGCGATGACATCGGTGTGGGTGTACGAGAAGACATGACCCACGTGCAGGTGGCCGGACACCGTGGGCGGCGGGGTGTCGATGGAATAGACGGACTTGCGGTCGCGGGAGTTGCGGAAGCGGTAGACCTCGGACTGCTCCCAGTCCTGGCACCACTTCTCCTCCAGGCCATCCACGCCCACCCTGTCGGGCAGGGGGGTCAGGCTGGCGTTGACGATTCCTTGGTTTTCAGCAGACATACCAGCATTTTATGGACGAACAATGACAAGGAGCCGGCGTCCGCCGGGCATGTCAGTGCCTGACCTCCAGGTTCCACAGGGGGAGGTACTGGTCGACCATGGTATGGGGCATGCCCTGAAGTCTGGAGGAGGCTAGAATCCGGGGGGTGCGGGCATAGAGCCAATCACTGGGGGAGAGGTCGCTGACCTGGCGTGCGTATGCCCCGAGCCGAGTCGCATACTCCTCCTGACTGGCCGAGCAGAGTACCTGATCCCAGGCGTCCTGGACTGCACGGTTGTCGAAGAGCATGGTGGTGTTGGGGTCTGCAAACCGGCCGATCTGATCATTATCCATGGTCAGGATGGTCATGTCGTAGTCGTGGCGGTTCAGGACCTGGTCGCGGAAGGTGGGGCGATCCACCATGGTGACCCTGCTGGGTATCCCCACTGCCGAAAGTTGGGAGGCGATCATGTCTCCGATCTGCCTGCCGTAGGTGTCCTGATAGACCAGGCGCAGGCCGCCCTTGTAATAGGACTGGGAGTAGTAGGAGGCGAACTGGGAGGCCTTTTCGGAGTCGTGCGGGAAGGCCTGGAGCCCGGCATCAAAGCCCGGACTCATTTCATTCAGCGGCCCACCCAGGGGTTTGGCGCCTCCGGCCTCAAGACTGGCCAGGGACTGGCGGTCAAGGGCGTAGCGGACGGCCTCGCGTACGTGCTGGTCGGAGAACAGGGAGTCGGGACTGTTGTTGAAGGCCAGGACCAGGTTGTTCTGACTGGGGCCGGTGGAGAGTTTGACCTCACTCCCTGCCCCGTCCGCCGCTTCCTCGGCCGGGGCCGCCTCGGTGGGGGTGAGGTCGACGATGGCGTCGAGGGTTCCCTTCTGCACCTGCTCGACCGCGTTTGCATCCTGGCTGTTGTAGGTCAGGACGACGGTCGCCGTTTTGGCCGTGTCCGGCCCCTTGTACTGGTCGTTTCTGGTCAGGGTCAGCGATGATCCCGGTCGCCAGTCCTTGACCTTGTAGGGGCCCGATCCTGCAGATGCGACGGAGTAGTTCACCTGGGCCTGACGGTCGTAGACAATGCCTGCACGGCCGCAGAGGGCCCTGGGGAGGTGGGCATCGGGCTTGCTCAATCCGATGGTCAGGGTGGTGGTGGACGGGGTGTTGACCTTGGCCAGGTTGGTCAGCCACTCATGTCCGACATACTGTTTTTCGACAATCTGCTGGAGGGACCAGAAGGCATCGGAGGAGTCCAGGACCCGTCCGTCCGCGAACCGTGCGTCAGCGCGGATATGGAAGGTGTAGATGAGTCCATCGGTGGAGACGTCCCAGCTCTGGGCCAGACCAGGGGCTGGATCGCCCTGTGGGTCGGGGGTGAGCAGGGTCTGGTAGACGTTCCCAAGGAGGGCCTGCTCGATCGGCAGGTCGGTTTCGGTACGGATGTCCAAGGACTGCGGGGCTTCGCGGGCGGCTATGCGGATGGTGTCATCGGATCTGAGGATTCCCAGGCGGGGATTGCCCCTGCCGATGATCAGAGGCCAGGCCAGATAGACACCGGCAGCCAGCATCGCAGCCACCAGGATGAAGACGATGCCTGATTTGGAGGCCTTGCCCTTGTGCTTTGCCATGCTCCCGATTCTAACGGGGCGGCGGGTCAGTCCAGGATTCCGGCGCTGGGGCAGGTTGCGGACAGCGGGCAGTTCAGACAATCCGGTTTGCGGGCATGGCAGGTCTGCCTGCCGTGGAAGATCAGTCGGTGGGAGAGGTCGGTCCAGTCCTCGGGAGGGAAACAGTCACATATCTCGTGCTCGATTTTGACGGGGTCGGGGTGGGTGCTGCGCCAGTCCGTCCTCCACCGCAACCGGCCCGTGACCCGAGTGACGTGTGTATCCACAGGGAAGCCGGGAATCCTGAAGGCATTGCCCAGGACCACGTTGGCGGTCTTGCGCCCCACTCCCGGCAGCTGGGTGAGCTCCTCCATGGTCTTGGGCACCGTTCCCTGGAAGTCGTCGACCAGCATCCGGGAGAGTCCCACCAGGTGCTCCGCCTTGGCGTGGTAGAACCCCACGGAGTGGATGATGTCCTCGATATCGAGGGGGTTCGCCCCGCCCATGGCCGCGGGGTCAGGGTAGCGCTCGAAGAGCTCCGGAGTGACCGAGTTGACCCGTTTATCCGTGGTCTGGGCACTCAGGACCGTGGCTACAAGAAGCTCGAAGGGGTTGTGGAAGTGAAGGGCGCAGTAGGCTTCCGGGTACACCTCCCGGAGGATGTCATATTCGGCGTGCATTCTGGCCAGGCGTTCGGCCTTGGACTCCCTTCCGCCGGTTCGCCTGCCTGCAGTGCCGTCCCCATCGGTATCGTTCTTGCCGGATTCTCTCCTACTGGTCACTGTCGTTCGACTTCTTTTCCTCTGCCTTCCCCTTCCGGGGTGAGGCGGTTGAAGGTGCAGGACCCTGGGTTTGGGGGTCGCCCTGCGATGGGGGCTGTACCCGACCCCTGCCTGCCTTCGCTGATTCGGGCGGGTCAAACCGGTATCCCACGTTTCTCACGGTCCCGATCAGGTGTTCGTATTCGCCACCCAGCTTGGCTCTCAGACGGCGGATGTGCACGTCGACCGTTCTGGTGCCGCCGTAGTAGTCGTAACCCCAGACCTCCTGGAGGAGTTGGGCCCTGGTGAAGACCCTGCCCGGGTGCTGAACCAGGTACTTGAGCAGTTCGAATTCCTTGTAGGCCAGATCGATGGGGCGGCCGTGAACCCTGGCCGTGTAGCTCTCGGTATCCACCACCAGGTCACCGCAACGAACCCGGCCCGTGGGGACCTGATCCTCGGTGATGCGTTGATGCTGGTCGGCCTGGACCTGGGGGGTGTCCCGCTGGCAGACCAGGCGCAGGCGGGCCTCCACCTCGGCCGGGGAAGCGGTTTGGACCACCACGTCCGCCACGCCCCATTGGGCGTTGACCACGGTGAACCCTCCCTCGCTCAGAATCAGGATGATCGGTGTTGTCAGTCCCGAGGCGCGTAACAGGCTGCAGATGGTCTTGGCGTTCGCCAGGTCGTCGCTGGCATCGATGAAGAGGACGGTGTCCTCGGGCATCTTGACCAGTGAGGCGGCATCCAGGGGGAGGACCCTGACGCGATGGGAAAGGAGGGCCAATGCCGGCAGAACAGTCGCGGGATCCTTGGCAAAGGTCATCAGCGTCAGATCGGTCATGCCCCACCCTCCTTCATCGTGTGCAGTCCACTGTATGCGAACAGGATGAACAATTGTCATCATTGTACAATCAGGCTTGTCGCCGGTCTCACAATCCGATACAGGGTATTCCGTGCCGTGGCCGTCCTCAGGGAGGGTGCCTGGCTTAGGATTGTTGGTAACGACCGGTCAATGAAACCTGCCGAAACCGGTGAACAGGAGGATACGTGGTGGATACCGTCAAGCGGACCGGGGGTAAATCCCCCATGGTGGCCCAGCTGCTGACCCTTGCCCTGCTGATTCTGCCCTCCCTGGCGGCCTGGGCGCTGGGAGTCCTTGGTGTGTCCGGTATCCTTCAGGCTGTTCTTGTGGTGGTCGCCATATTCGCCCTGGTGGCCTGCTGGCCCTTCGTGGGTCCAGGTATCCCCACCGATCCGGATAGGGGTATCGCCGCCCTGCTGGGTCTGATATCGCTGGCTCTTGTCTTCATCCTGCCCGGCTTTACGGGTCTGGAAGGGATCTGGAGCAGTGGGGGCGACCCGGGTTCCGCCTGGCCCTTGGCCAGGCTTTGGTTGGAGTCCACCGGCCTCCTGCTGACCATCCTGGCTGTGGTCATGTTCGTCCGGCAGATGGTCCGGAAGAATCGGCGAATGGTGATTCGCGGCATCTCCGCCACCGCCCTTTCCGGTCTGGCGGTGGTCGGTGCGTCGGGATGGGTCCTTCTTCCCTCCCTCTGCTCGCTTGTCGCCGGTTCGATGGAAGCCGCCCCTCTGGCCGTGGTGCTGGTTGTGGTGGTCGGTCTGATTCTGCTGGTGGGGCTTGTCCTGGCCGGTAGGGAGTGGGGGCGGGATCTGGCTGTCGCGGATGCCGAAGAGGTCGAAAAGACTGGCCAGACCAATCGTGTTGGGCCTGCCTGGTTTGGGATGGCCCTGGTGCCGGTCATGCTTTCCGGAGCCTTGGTGGTGCTGTCCATCACGGCCCTGCACTTTCTGGTCTGACAACTCCCCTGTCTGTTAGTGGTTCAGGGGAGGATGCCCAGGTGCTCCATGAATATCTGGACGCCCATGGCGATAAGTATGATGCCGCCTGCTATCTGGGCCGGCTTGCACCATCGCGCTCCGAAGAGGTTGCCGATTCGCAGGCCGAGCATGGAAGCCAGGGCCGTCACCGTTCCTATGACCAGTACGGCCAGCCAGATATTGACATCCATCAGGGCCAGGCTGGCACCGACCCCGAAGGCATCGATGCTGGTGGCGATGGACAGGGGGAGCATGTTCCTCCAGGAGAAGGGTTCCTTGGCCTGGGTCGACGGCTGGTCCTCCTTGTAGGCAATCGCCTTCGATCCGGTCTCCTCTGAATCGGTTTCTTCCCGGCCTGCCTTGCCCTGTTCGGTTCCCTCCTCCTCATCGGGTTCGAAAACCGCCTCGCGAATCATGTTGATGCCGATGATTCCCAATAGTCCCATGATGATCCAGTGATCAACCGCTGTTACATAATCTTCAAGCAGGGAGGCGGCGAAGTAACCGATCAGGGGGAACAGGGCCTGGAACCCTCCGAACCAGAGTCCGACCAACCAGTGATGACGTACTTCAAGCTTACGGACGGTGAGTCCCTTGCCTATGGACACGGCAAAGGAATCTGCGGACACGCCTAGGGAAATCAGTATGAGTCTGATGAACACAGCATTCCTCGATACGTTCATCCCATAAGGGGATGGGCCTCGACCAGGTTTCCTCGAACCCGCCTACGCCTCGGGTGCGTTGACAGCGGAACTGCCGAATAGTCGGCTTTGAATTCGCTGAATGCTGTTCACTTGTCACGCCTACTAGATACAAGTGCTCAGTATACCCAACTGAGGCGGGGCGTGGCAAGGTGTCTTCGTCGAAGGGCCGCCCTATTTATCCCGATATGTGACCGCGTAGAGCTTGCCGTTCTGATATCGGGCCATGTAGACGTCAGAGACCTTCCTGATCCCCTTGTCGTTCAGGCTCTTCATCAGCCACTCCTCGTCCTTGCCCATCATGTCCAGTACATCGGGATCGGCACGGCCGTCCAGGATTACCGGATAGCGCACGTCCTGATCCTCCTTGGAGATGACCGTCAAACCGCCGTTCTGCTCGACGATGCATCGCTTGACGTCCCGGATATCGTTGATTCCCTTGGTCCGCAGCTTGAAATCAACCTCCTTGGCGGTCAGGTTCACCTTCAGGCAGTTCCTGACCAGGAGTTCCCCGTTTTTGATGATGGTGACCGGCTCCCCGTCAATGTACTTCCCCACGATGTGGATGTGGGTCTTGGCATACCTGGTCAGCAGAATCAGCGCAGCCCAGATCAGCAGGATGACGACATACTGGGCCATGGAAATGGAGTTGCTGTAGATCACGCCGCCGATGATGCCGCCCAGTATGTAGTTCTGCAACTGGTCCATGGGTGAGGTGGGGGCAAGGTTCCCCTTGCCGGTCACGTTGATCAGGAGGGTGATGAAGAGAAGACCGACAATCAGCTTCAGGGCCACGTTGACGTAGAAATTGATATCCATGGGTCACTCTCCAATCACGGTGATGTCGGGCTTGTAAAGGTCGGCCTTCTCCAGGAGGAACTCCGAGCCGGAACTGTTGAACACCAGGGTGTAGTAGCCCTTGGGTGTCTTGATGATCATGTCGTTGTTCCTGGAGGTGTCGTTGATGCTGATGGTCCGGGGGTCCACGTCCAGCTTGGCCGCCGACTTCTCGATGACGACGGTCAACTGGCCGCTCTGGACACTGGCCGTGCGCAGGTTGGTGAAGTCGCTGTACTGTATGGCGGCAGCCAGCAGGAGGAGGGTGCCCAGGATGATGGCCAGGTCCTTGAATTTCCGATCCCACTTACGTCGGGCATACATGACCAGGAAGAAGAGGAAAGCCAGGGCCAGGGCGACGATGATGACGATCTTGATCAGCCGCCAGTCGGTCTGGCCCCCTTTGAGATAGGTATAGGTATAAAAGGTCATAGCGGCTCCCTGCTATTACGGGCATCTCCTACTTGGCATGGTAGACGGGTCAAGAGGTAATCGATGGATTTGAGGCGGTGCGAGCGCCCTTGCTCGGCAACACTGTGAGCAGTTGCACATTCATCTGCGGATATGCAAGTGGCGTGCCGACAATACGGGGAATGTCGACACACCACTTCCGCCACAATGGGCGGTGAAATCAGAACGGTCCGTTGACCTTACTTCTGGTTGGCCAGGCGCTCGCGAGCGGCCTTGATCTCGGTTTCGGCAGCCTCGGCATTGGTCCAGAAGTCGCCGGGCATGACCTCCTTGCCGGGCTCCAGGGCCTTGTACTGCTCGAAGAAGTGCTTGATCTCCTGCTTGTGGAAGTCGGAGACATCGTCGATGTCCTTGATGTCATCGAAGCGGACATCGGCGGGCACGCAGAGAACCTTGTCGTCGCCGCCCGCCTCGTCGACCATGTGGTACAGGCCAACGGCGCGGCACTCGATGATGCAGCCGGGGAAGACGGAGTTCGGAATCATGACCAGCGCGTCCAGCGGATCGCCGTCCTCGCCCAGGGTGTCCTCGATGTAGCCGTAGTCGTCGGGGTAGCCCATGGAGGTGAAGAGGGTACGGTCCAGCATGATGCGGCCGCTTTCGTGGTCCACCTCGTACTTATTGCGCGAACCGCGGGGAATCTCGACCAGCACGTTGAAGGTCTCTGCCATAGTCCTGTCTCCTTTGTCTGGCCGTGGCCACGCGGGCTCGGCCGAATCGGGTGTTTTCTCATACACAGCATAGCCAGGCGGGCGCACATTCGACCACATCCTTTCCGGGTTGAGAGCCTGGCCGGTTCCCGGGGTCATACTCAGGGTCCGCGGGGTGGAGGATGCCTGGCTGGATGACTTTCGAAGACAGTGCATTTCCGCCCCTGCTCCCAGCCTTGACCATCCCTGGCCGAGGATTTCAATCCGAAGAAAAGGACGAAGATGAAACAAAGAAGACAAGGCCCCAGTCCGCTGGCTTTGGTGATTGCCCTGGTGGTCATGCTGGTGCCGCTGTCGCCGGCCATGGCGGGAGGTGGGTCCGGGCATGCCGGAGGCGGCGCAGTGGGGCATGGCGCCTTTTGGCAGGGCTGGGCCTACCGTGACGATGATTCGGGAGGGTTTGGTGGTTATACGGTAGCCAGTATCGACAAGGCCTTTGGGGTCATGCGTATCAGGGACGGGGCGAATGGCACCACGGCCCGGGTCAAGCGGGAGGCCTTGGAGGAGGCCAACAGGAACTGCATGGGCAGATTTGACCAGGCCCATCCCGACAGGGTCGGTCAGGGGAACTGCCGGGTCACCGGCGTGGGCGTCGTTGTCGGCATGAGTGATGGGCAACGGGTCTTCGACGGGGTAAGCATGGCCCAGCACTCCATTTGGATGGACAACTGGCGACGGTCCGTGGCGGTCCGGCCATACAGCAACCGGGGTGTCTCCTACCGAACAAGCCAGGCTTTTTGGGACCAGCCCGGAGATTCGCTGGATGGATTGGCCGAGCGGTATGCCGGCAACGAGCGCGGCATCTCCCTGGTGGTGCTCATGCTTAACGACTTCGAACCCAGGCCGGCCGATCAACCGCCAACCCAGGCCGACAAGCAGGTCGAGCTGGGGACCAGTGCGGACCAGATGACGAATCAGACGCGGATTACCACCAATACAGGAGCCAACGGCCGTGAACTGGTTTTCCGAGACGACTTCCATCCCATGGGGCAGCGCTACACCGTCGGCAACCAAAGGGTGGTTGACCTGACGGATGGGCAGGACCTGAGCGGTCGCTTTGACTTCAACACCGTGACCGGGGCCACCCCACCCGCGAATCGTGCCGTGGCCGTTTGGCGGGGAGGTGACATGCCGGCGAACCATGTCTGGCAGTGGGGCCTGGATGTGACCGTGCACCAGCCGACCATCAATATCCTGCAGGATACGGGTGCTGTCTGGTGGAAGGGGGTAACCCTTGAGGTCGAGCATCCTACCCCGACACGGAGCTTCCCCACCTGGGCGCCCAACCCCGACAAGTCTTGGGTGCTCCGAAACCCTTCAACAGGCCAGTGGCGCACCGTCATCGATCCGGAACGCACCAACCGGACCGGAGCCGATGGTCATGTCTTTCTGGACGGTGACGAGGTCGGTGCCGTGGTCAACGCCACCGTGGATTCCGGCCTCATCCAGGCTCCCGACTTGCTTTCCTTGGATGACGACTGGTCCGCCGCCGACTATCTGGTTGATCAGGAAGGTGCCGAAAAGGTGCGGGTCTATGAGGCCAAAGGTGTAGCGGATGGTGATGGCCGTTACCGGCAGAGCAGCGTTTCGGACATCAGTGAGCATGGTGTTGACGTGACCGATCGGTTCGATATCACCGCTTCTGGAACGACGGTCAGAGCCAGGGCCAAGAGCGGTTACCTGGCGCGTTTGCAGAGGATGCCGAACCCCTTGCAGGTGACCATGCTGGTGCCGTTCGTCGTCAACTTCGCCAATGGTGGCGGGGCGGCGCAGGTCCGGCAGGATATGGGCAAGGGCCCGGGTGAAGAGGTGAACTTCTGTGCTGCCATGCCTGCCCAGCCAGGTGGGGACGGGTCCTTGACCAACAGGGGATTCCAGACCGTCAATGGGCAGACCGCTGAAACCAACCGTCCGGGTATCTGCGCCTACCTGCCTCCCGTCAGGAAGGACGTGGTCTCCGAGTCCAGCCAGGGAGGCACCCAGGGAAGTGTGGACGGAAAGATCGTCCATCCCGGCCAGCGACTGGAGTACCAGCTGGACTCACAACCCTCCCTTCCCGCAAGCCTGGCCTATCCGGTCAAGGAGATTACCTTCACCGACACCTACGACCAGTGGTTCAGACCGGACAAACAAACCCTTGAGATGATGGACCTTGCCAAGGGTAGGCCGATTCCCAAGAGCGGATACTCCACGCATTGGGACGATCGCCTGCACCTGGTCCGTGTTTCCCTGAAGGATGCGGGTCTGATTGGGCAGTGGCGGGCCTCGGGCAATCCCAGGGTCCAGCTTCGCTTCGAGGGAGTGGTGGATAAGGCGGCCCCGACCGATCATCGGGTGGACAACCAGTGGGTGCTCACCATCAATAACTCCCTGACCCCCTCGAATCGGGTCGTCAACCCGCCCCCGAAGGTCAACCCTGTCAAACGTGTTGTCAGCTCCCGCGATCAGACGGTCAGCATCGATGGGCGGACCCTTCTCCAGGGGGATACGGGGGTTTACCGGATAACCATGGATGTCAGCCAGTCCGACCTGGCATACAAGGTATGGAGACTTGGCCTGGTGGATGACTTCGACGATGAGCACCTCAGCATTGATCCGGGCCACATCCGGGTCATGGGATCAGACGGGCAGGACTATACCGCTCGGTTCAACATTCAGATTCAGGGTGGGGTTGTGTACGCCTTCGCCAGGACCGTCGACACCTTCATCCCGGCAACCGGCCTGACTGTAAATGGCGATCCGCAGCCCGCGGATCTGGCGGCCTATGCTCGCAGAATCGGGCATAGCCCTCTGGGTGAACCGTCCATCGACCAGTCCCTGCTCGGGCGCACCTATGATCTCATCCTGCCCTACCGGGTCATCAGGGTCGGGCGCGGACAGGTGCTGAGGAACCAGGGCATACAGGTGTTGAATGACATCAGGCGCAAGACCAACGTCGTCTCCAACCCCCTGCAACCCCTCAATCCGACCAAGGACGTTGTGGTGGCAGTGGGAGGCAGGGGCTCAGATGGCAGGAGCGTCTACCGTGACGATTCCTTCCTGTACAGGTTGGACTCAAGCATCCTTCCCCCAGGCAGGGCCTACCCCCAGGTGGACCAATGGCGGATTGAAGACCAACTGGTCCCTGCCGTGGATCGGTTTACGGGGCAGTGGGCCGTCTACGCCTCTCGGGACCTGTACCGGGGTGGCAAGGTTCTGGTTCATAAGGGTGGGCAACTGGCTGGTTCCGACTTTGATGCTTCGCCATTGGGCGGTGATCTCTTCACCCTGGCTTCGGGGTCGGATGGGAAGGTTGCGATTACCGCCACGGCAACATATCTGGCCATGGTTTCCGCCATGCCCGACCAGGAGGTGGGGTGGCGAGCCTACCTGCAGTGTCGTCGCCTGGTCACCGTCGATAGGCATGAGAACCGCTTCACCGAGTACTACCAGGACAAGGTGATTCCCTCCAATGCGGTGTGGACCAGGACGCCGGAGCTGACCCCAGGCCTGCATGTGGAGAAGTTCGACAAGGTCAGCGGGTATCCGGATGGCGATCGGGACCATCCCGGCCAGGCCCTGCCTGTCGCCGGTGATACGGATATTGTCTTCCGTATCACCAACGATTCCGGCAAGGATCCGGGTGCAGGAGGAGGTGCCCTTTTCCGGGCCAAGGATCTCACTCTGGAGGATTGGACGGTCAATGGCGGTGGCCGGGTCATTGACTTCAGGTATCCGCAAGGGTGGAATGACCTGATTCTCAAACCCGGACAGTCGGTGGACGTTCATGGAACCCTGGTGGGGGTGTCCGGACACCATACCGACAGGGCGAGGGTAAAGGGAAGTCCACTGACCGCCTGTCCGGTCGATTCTCCTGACTCCATGCCGGATCAGGACGGCTCCCTGACCCGGACGGCCGCAGCCGGAGGATCCGAGCCCGTCGAGGGGCAGATCCTGTGCGCAGACACCGAGGTTGAGTCCAACCTTGATGACTGGAATGGGACCTCGTCAGGCTTGTCGGCAACAGGTGCCCAGGTTTCCCTGGCCCTGGTCCTGCTCACCATCTCGTCCTTCGTCGGGTTGGTCGTCCTCCTTGTCGTCAGGAAGAGGCGGAAGTAGCCGGTGATCTGAAAAGGCAGCCGGTTTTGACCCCTGGAGACCCCTACCCTTTTGCCCGTCCTGGCCCCTGCTCTCCAGATTTCCTCCGGGAAACCTCAGAGTGGTGAGCGATGGCGGGAGAAAAGAAAAACCTGGAATTCCTCAGAATTCCAGGCCACTGGTAGCGGGGTCAGGATTTGAACCTGAGACCTCTGGGTTATGAGCCCAGCGAGCTACCGAACTGCTCCACCCCGCGTCGGCTGTGTTGCACAGCAGTTATCCATCTTACGGATTGGTCGACTTTTGTCAAGTTTGGGCGATTGCGTGGGTCACCAATCGGAAGTCCCGGGGTCGCCGAAACCGGATAGGGGATAATGGACCTATGCCTATCACCGTCCCCACCGGGTTGCCTGCCAGATCCATCCTGGATTCGGAGCGCATCTTTGCCCTGGAGACCCATGAGGCGGAGCGTCAGGAGATGCGCCCGCTCAGGCTGGTCATCCTCAACCTGATGCCCAAAAAGGTGGAGACCGAGACCCAGCTCCTGAGGCTGATTTCCAAGTCGCCCCTCCAGGTCGACGTCGACTTCATGAAGACCTCCACCCACGAGGCCACCCACACCAGCCAGGACCACCTGGTCAAGTTCTACGAGAACCTGGATGCGCTCCGGAACAACTGCTACGACGGCCTTATCGTAACCGGGGCACCGGTAGAGCAGCTGGAGTTCGAAGAGGTCGACTACTGGGATGAACTGACCCGTATCCTGGACTGGGCCGGTAGCCATGTCTTTTCGACCATGTACCTCTGCTGGGGTGCCATGGCCGCCCTCTACCACCGGTACGGCGTCGCCAAGCACCTCCTCGACCGTAAACTCTTTGGGGTCTTCCCCCAGTACCTTCAGGACGAGTACTGCTTCATCACCAACGGGTTTGACGAGATTTCCCTTCAACCCCACTCCCGCCTGGCCGGTGTGGACGAGGACCGGGTGTGGGCCTGCCCGGACCTGCAGGTGCTGACCTGGGGCCCCCAATCTGGTCCCGGCCTGATCTGCACCCAGGACTTTTCGGAGATATTCTCCCTGGGCCACTGGGAGTATGACCGCGCCACCCTGGCCCAGGAATATCGCCGCGATACGGATAGGGGGCTCTGCAATGTCCCCTTCCCGACCAACTACTTCCCCCACGACGACCCCACCCTGGAACCCGTCTTTTCATGGCGGGCCCACGCCAACCTCCTTTGGCGCAACTGGCTGAACTGGGTATATGAGACCACTCCCTACGACCTGGCCATGGTTCCGGCCCTGCGTGCGGCCGGCAAGTTGGGCACGGACCGGTCCATCAGGCACGAGCCGGGTGCGCCCCGTCGCGACCGGTACCGCCCCCTGGAAACTGATGGATACGGGCTGGTCAGGGGAGGCTTCGACAAGGTCAATGAAGAGTTTTAATCTTCCTATCGGCCAGTTCCGGATGGAATTTTCGGTGCCCAATCTGATTTTCGTAACAAACCTGTGAGGTGTCGGTTACGAGCAAGCGAAGTGTTGGGCTACACTACCGATACGGTGCCGCTAAATAGAGCGTATCCGCGCTATAGTGAGCACTACGTCGTTTCAGGAGGCGATAGATGTTAGAGGCAATAGGGAGTGGGACAATCAGTCTGGCCATGGCCACGCCGAGCGAACTCCCTTCCGTTGACGATTTTCTGCCTCCGGAGATCCTTTTCCAGGGGACGCCATTCGCCATGAACCGGATCATTCTGGTCAGGCTTGTCGCCATGGTGGTCATTCTTCTGGTCCTGGGCATTACGGCTTCCCGGGCCAAACTGATTCCCTCGCGCTGGCAGGGGGCTGTCGAGTGGGTCATCGAGTTCATTCGCGACTCCGTGGTCTACGACACCCTGGGCGAGGTACGTGGCAAGCGCTACGTACCCATGATCACGACCATCTTCCTGACCGTCTTGGTGTTCAACCTCTGCGGCATCATTCCTGGCATGAACATCGCGGCCACGGCCACGATCACCATGCCCCTGGTGTTCGCGCTCTGGACCTTCTGCCAGTACATGATTACCGGCATCCGGGAGCAGGGGTTCTGGGGCTACTTCAAGACCGAGCTCTTCCCCGCCGGGGTGCCCTGGCCCCTGTACATCATTCTTACCCCCATCCAGTTGCTTGAGATGATCATCGTCAAGCCGGCCTCCCTGACCATCCGGCTTTTCGCCAACATGGTCGCCGGTCACCTCCTGGTGGCCGTCAGCCTGGCCTTCACCCAGTTCTACGTCATCGAGGCCACCAACAAGCTTCTCGCCCTGGCGGGCGTCGGCTGGTTCGCTCTGGGCTTTGCCCTGACGGCCTTCGAGATTTTCGTGGCTGCCCTGCAGGCCTATATTTTCGCCATCCTTTCAACGGTTTATATCTCCATGAGTTACCCCGAGGAGGACTGAACCGATGAATCGCAACCGCAGACTCCGGTAAGGGGCATATCCTGGAGGCCCCGTACGGGCGTCTGACGTTTGCATCAATAGAGTTTTGCGGTACCGACAGGTTCACAGCGGTTGGTGCCGTGCCAAGATCCAAGAACCGGCAACGGTCTAGGAAAGGAAAATAAATGGACATCATCACTCTTGCTGAGGTCTCCGGCAATCTGAGCATCCTGGGCTACGGCATCGCCGCCCTGGGGCCTGCCCTGGGACTGGGCATCGCGGTGGGCAAGACCGTTGAGAGCATGGCCCGTCAGCCCGAGATCAGCGGACAGCTGCGTACCACCATGTTCATCGGTCTGGCCCTGATTGAGGTGCTGGCACTGCTGGGCTTCGTAGCTCTCTTCATCGCCTGATTCCATGCGGCGGATGCATCGCCATGATGCACAAGATGGCATGGCTTCGATAGCGGAAAGGAGGAGCCAATGAACGCAGTAGCAGCCGGCAACGGGATTGAACTGTTCATCCCCAAGCTCTACGACATCGTATGGTCTTTGATCATCCTGCTCATTCTTGCTGTCTTCTTCTATAAGTTCTTCATGCCGAAGTTCCAGTCGATTTTCGATGAGCGCTCGGCCAGGATCGAAGGCAACATCCAGAAGGCCAAGAAGGCGAAGGATGATGCCGATGAGGCCAAGAAGAAGTATGAGGACCAGTTGGGCAAGGCCCGCGTGGAGGCTTCGCAGATTCGGGATGACGCCCGGGCCGAGGCATCCAGGATAGTCGCGGATGCCCGTAGCAGGGCCGAGACCGAGGCGAGCCAGATTACTGAGAACGCCCAGCGTTCCCTGCAATCCCAGCAGCAGCAGGCCCTGGTCTCCCTGAAAGGTGAGGTGGGTACCCTGGCCACCGCACTGGCGGGCAAGATCCTGGGTTCCCAGTTGCAGGACAGTGCCGTGCAGTCCTCCATGATCGACTCGATCATCGCGGATGCCGACAAGGACGAAGCGGACAAGCAGAAGGCATGATGACTGACAGGCAGACTGCAGGATCATCATTCACGCGGAAGGGGAGGTGAGATGCGAGGAGAGACTTCGCTGGCCTCCGACAAGGAGACCCGCGACAAGTATGCACCCCGGCTGAAGAGCAAGGGGGAGGATGCTCTCCGTGTCGCCACGGAGCTCTATGCCTTCGTCAACCTGCTGGATGCCAACAAGACCCTGGAGAGGGCCCTGACCGACCCCTCCCGTTCGGCCGCCGACAAGCAGCAGGTGATCGACCTGATTCTGGGCCAGGAGGCCGACCCCCTGACCGTGGATATCCTCCACGACCTGGTGGCCCACCAGTGGAGCAGGATTGCCCACATCGCCAATGCCGCGGAGGACCTGTCCGTGGATGCGACGGCCTATTATGCCGACGCCCTGGGTATCACCAACCAGGTGGCCGGTGAGCTGGCAGAGATACACTCCGCCCTCCTGGGCATGCCCCTGGTGCTCTTCCGCCTTTCGGATGAGTACGGCAGGCCCGAGGCCCGGGTGGATCTGCTGAAGTCCCTGTTGGACGGGCAGGATATGCACCCGGTCACTGAGCAGCTCGCCCTGAACGCCACCCAGGATCTACGCGGGCGGCGCTTCCCCGACACGGTCATGTGGCTGGTCGACAGGTTCTCCGAACACATGGACCAGGTCATGGTCACCGTCACCACGGCGGTTCCCATGAGCGATGAACAGTCCAGCCGTATCCAGGATGTATATGGACGTAAGTTGGGTAAACCGGTCCATATCAATTCGGTTGTTGACCCATCGGTCCTTGGTGGCATGAAGGTCCAGTACGGGTCGGTCTCCACGGACGGCACGGTGGCGACCCAGCTGAAGCACCTGCGACGGCGGATGACGACGGCGGGATGAGGCCGGAAAGAGAATGACAGACTTGAACAAGAACGAAAATAAGGAGTGATCATGGCAGAAATGACCATTGATCCCGCCGTTGTGCGCAAGGCGCTCGACCAGTTCGTCGAGTCCTACCAGCCGACGAATACCCCCACCGAGGAGGTGGGCTACGTTCGGACGGCCGGCGACGGTATCGCGCACGTAGAGGGACTGCCCGGCTGCATGGCCAATGAGCTGCTGACCTTCGAGGACGGCACGCTGGGCTTGGCCTTCAACCTGGACGCCAGGGAGATTGGTGTGGTCATCCTTGGTGACTTCGCAGGGGTCGAAGAGGGCCAGGAAGTCCACAGGACGGGGGAGGTGCTCTCGGTCCCCGTCGGTGACGGCTACCTGGGACGCACGGTCAACCCGCTGGGTGAGCCCATTGACGGTCTTGGTGAAATCAAGAGCGAGGGTCGAAGAATACTCGAGGCCCAGGCTCCTGACGTCATGCACAGGCATCCCGTCGACGAGCCCCTGTCCACCGGCATCAAGGCCATCGACGCCATGACCCCCGTTGGCCGGGGTCAGCGCCAGCTGATCATCGGTGACAGGCAGACCGGCAAGACGGCTATCGCCATCGACACGATCATCAACCAGAAGCGGAACTGGGAGTCGGGCGACCCCAAGAAGCAGGTGCGTTGCATCTACGTGGCCATCGGACAGAAGGGCACCACGATTGCTTCGGTCCGTTCCTCCCTCGAGAAGGCCGGGGCCATGGAGTACACCACCATCGTGGCCTCCCCGGCTTCCGACTCCGCAGGGTTCAAGTACATCGCCCCCTACACCGGTTCGGCCATCGGCCAGCACTGGATGTACGGTGGCAAGCACGTTCTGATTGTCTTCGACGATCTGAGCAAGCAGGCGGAGGCCTATCGGTCCATCTCCCTCCTGCTCCGCCGCCCGCCGGGGCGTGAGGCGTATCCCGGAGACGTCTTCTACCTGCATTCGCGCCTGCTGGAACGCTGCGCGAAGCTTTCCGATGATCTGGGTGGCGGTTCCATGACCGGTCTGCCGATCATCGAGACCAAGGCGAACGATGTCTCGGCCTATATCCCGACCAACGTGATTTCCATCACCGATGGTCAGATATTCCTTCAGTCCGACCTCTTCAATGCCAACCAGCGTCCTGCCGTCGATGTGGGCATCTCCGTCTCCCGAGTGGGTGGCGCCGCCCAGACCAAGGCTCTGAAGAAGGTCTCCTCGACCCTGAAGATCTCCCTGGCCCAGTATCGTTCGCTTCAGTCCTTCGCCATGTTCGCCTCGGATCTGGATGCGGCCTCCAAGGCCCAGCTGACCCGTGGAGCCAGGCTGACCGAGCTGCTCAAGCAGCCCCAGTTCACGCCCTACTCCATGGAGAAGCAGGTTGTTTCCGTCTGGGTCGGCACCCACGGCAAGCTGGATGATCTGGACCTGGAGGACGTCCTGCCCTACGAGTCCGGCCTCCTGGATTACCTGGACCACAACACGGACATCCTCAAGACCATCCGTGATACCGAGGACTTCACCAAGGAGACCGAGCAGGCCCTGGAGAAGGCTGTGGACGAGTTCGCCAAGACCTTCGTGACCCACAACGGCAAGACCCTGGACGGTCGTCAGGCCGAACAGGATGAGGAGGACCAGCCGGTCGCGGTCCAGCAGGAGAAGCTGGTCGCCGAGGGTGGCAAGAGCGGTAAGGCCGGGAAGCGGTAGATCATGGCCTCACAACTCGCATTCAAGTCAAGGATCGCCTCTACAAGGGCCTTGGAGAAGATCTTCAATGCCCAGGAGATGATAGCCTCCTCGCATATCGCCAAGGCCCGTACCGTGGCCCTGGATGCGAAGCCTTACTCCGATGCGATCTTCGATGCGGTCCAGGCTCTGGTGGCCCATACGGATGACATCCGTCATCCGATTGTCCGGAAGGACGAAAAGAACCCGCGTGTGGCCGTTCTGGCACTGACCGCCGACCGTGGCATGGCCGGTGCCTACACCTCCTCGGTCATCAGGGAGACGGAGTCCCTGCTGGAACGTCTGGACCGGCAGGGCCGTCAGCCTGAGCTCTTCGTCTACGGACGTCGTGGTATCTCCTACTACAAGTACCGCAACCGGGACATCGCCAGAACCTGGGAGGGTGAAAGCGATCGGCCCGGGGTGAATGTAGCCAGGGAGATATCGGATGCTCTCCTGGAGACCTATATGACTCCGGCTGAAAAGGGCGGGGTCTCCGAGCTCTATATCGTGTTCACGGAGTTCATTAATATGGTCGTCCAGAAGGTACGCGTCCTGCGGATGCTGCCGCTGGAACTGGTTCGTCCCGATCAGGAGGACCCTCAGCAGGCCGTGGATTCACCCGAACCGGGAGACCAGGGCACGGTTGGCGAGCCCGGCAGCCACTATGCGGCCCTGTATGACTTCGAACCCAGTCCCCAAGAGGTATTGGATGCGGTTCTGCCCAAGTACATCCAGTCACGCATCCACGAATGTCTGCTCACCTCGGCCGCCTCGGAGACGGCCAGCAGACAGAACGCCATGCATACGGCAACGGACAACGCCAGAAGTCTGATCGACGATCTGACCAGGAAGCTCAATGCCTCCCGTCAGGCCTCGATCACCCAGGAACTTACCGAGATCGTCGGCAGTGCCGATGCGCTCAACAAAGAGGAAGAGTAGGAACGCCAATGGTTGCACAGCAAGCAGAGACGACCACAGCGAGCCACCAGCAGGATTCGGCCTCCAAGGGCCGGGTCACCCGTGTCCAGGGATCGGTCATCGATGTCGAGTTCCCGGCAGGCCACCTGCCGGATATCTACAACGCACTGACCGTCGATCTGAGCAAGTCCTCCGACACGGAGGGCGAGTCCCTGACCACGATCATGCTGGAGGTCGAGCAGCACCTGGGTGATTCCACGGTGCGTACGGTGGCCCTGAAGCCCACGGACGGTCTGGTCCGCGGTGCCACGGTCACCGACACGGGTGGTCCCATCGAGGTGCCCGTGGGTGATGTGACCAAGGGGCACGTCTTCGATGTGGCCGGAAACATCCTGAACAAGAAGGATGGCGAGAAGATAGAGGTCAAGGATCGCTGGCCCATCCACCGCAATCCTCCTGCCTTCGACCAGTTGGAATCCAAGACCCAGATGTTCGAGACGGGCATCAAGGTCATCGATCTGCTGACCCCCTATGTAGAGGGTGGCAAAATCGGTCTGTTCGGCGGTGCAGGCGTGGGCAAGACCGTGCTCATCCAGGAGATGATTCAGCGTGTGGCCCAGAACCACGGCGGTGTTTCGGTCTTCGCAGGCGTCGGAGAGCGTACCCGTGAGGGCAACGACCTGATCGGAGAAATGGAAGAGGCCGGCGTATTGGAGAAGACCGCACTGGTCTTCGGCCAGATGGACGAGCCCCCGGGGACCCGTCTGCGTGTCCCGCTGACCGCCCTGACCATGTCGGAGTACTTCCGCGACGTGCAAAACCAGGATGTGTTGCTCTTCATCGACAACATCTTCCGGTTCACCCAGGCCGGTTCCGAGGTCTCGACCCTGCTGGGTCGTATGCCCTCCGCCGTAGGCTATCAGCCCAACCTGGCGGATGAGATGGGTGCCCTCCAGGAGCGCATCACCTCGACCCGCGGTCATTCGATCACCTCCCTCCAGGCCATTTACGTGCCTGCGGATGATTACACCGATCCCGCACCCGCCACCACCTTCGCCCACCTGGATGCCACCACCGAGCTCAGCCGCGATATCGCTTCCAAGGGCATCTACCCGGCTGTCGACCCGCTGGCCTCGACCTCCAGGATTCTGGACCCCCGCTATGTCGGCCAGGCTCACTATGACTGCGCCAACAGGGTCAAGGCCATCCTGCAGAGGAACAAGGAGCTTCAGGACATCATCGCCCTGATTGGTATCGACGAGCTGGGCGAGGAGGACAAGACCACCGTCAACCGAGCCCGTAAGATCGAGCAGTTCCTGGGGCAGAACTTCTACGTGGCCGAGAAGTTCACCGGTCGCAAGGGTTCATATGTTCCGGCGGACGAGACCATCGAGGCCTTCACCCGCATCTGCGACGGCGCCTATGATGACGTGCCCGAACAGGCCTTCTCCGGCATCGGCGGTATCGATGACCTGGAGAAGAAGTGGCATGACATGCAGAAGGAATACCAGGCATAATGGCAGGCACTGAAAAGACCTCCATGCAGGTCACCATCGTTTCGGCCGACAAGCCTGTCTGGTCAGGGCAGGCTCGGTCGGTCACGGTGCCGGCCACGATGGGTTCCATGGGTATCATGCCGGACCATGAGCCGATTCTCGCCCTGCTCAAGGAGGGGGATGTCTCGGTTCAGACCCCGGACGGAGGAAAACGGAGCTTCCACGTTGACAGCGGCTTCGCCTCTTTCGATACCAACATACTGACCGTGGCCGTCGACCACTCCATGGACGACCAACAGGGCTGAAATCGGTCCCGTCTGGCCGGTGGAGGCTCCGCTTCCACGGCCGGCCAATCCGGACCGTCGAGGGTCTGCCCCTACCGGGCAGGCCCTTTTCTGTTCCCTTATCAGGGCATCTTTGAATACCACGGGCGGACGGTCCGATGTTGGCTTGCTGATATATTGGCTCACGTGCGAATCATTGTTGCCGATTGCTCGGCTGAATACTCCGGACGACTCAACACCACCCTGGATCCCGCCAAGCGGGTAATCCTGGTCAAGGCCGATCAGAGCTGCCTCATCTTCTCGGAACTCGGATCCTATAAGCCCCTGAACTGGATGTGCGCTCCCTGCACACTCAGGGAAATCGTTCCCGAGGAATGCCCCGACACCAGCGCCCGGACAATGGGGGAGACGGTGATTCCGGCGACAAGAAGGCGGGCGATGCTGATATTGCCGGGCCGGGAGGCGAAGAAGAGAGCCCGACTTCCGCAGAGGAGGCGGACCAGGCCGAATCCGCAGCGCCTGAAAGCCTGATTGCCCAGGAGCAGGATGAGAACCAGTCCGGCTCGGTTCGTAAGGTGCTCAGGGTGTCTGCCGGTAAGAACAGCGATGTGCTGACCATACGGCTCTACCAGATCTACTCCGATCAGACCTTTGACCTGGGTACGGACCCGGGGGTGGTCAAGGATGGAGTGGAGGCCCATCTTCAGCGTTGCCTGGCCCAGCAGATCGAACGGATCGGCGAAGGTGCCAGGTTGGTCAGGCGTGAGTATCCCACCCCGATAGGGCCTGTGGATATCATGGCCATTGACGGCGAAGGCATGCATGTGGCCGTTGAAATCAAACGAAATGGCGGCATAGACGGGGTGGAGCAGCTCACCCGTTACTGCCAGCTTCTCAACCGCGACCCTCTGCTGGCCCCGGTCCGTGGAATCTTTGCCGCCCAGACCATCACACCCCAGGCCCGTACCCTGGCCGAGGATAGGGGATTCGAGTGTCTGGTGCTGGACTACGAGGAGATGAAGGGCACCGACGACGGCGAACTGACCCTTTTCTGATGGAATCGTCGCCACATCGGTCGGGTTGTGAGACGGATATCACACATGTGTGATTTTCGGCCCGGAAGGGCCTGATATCACTAGATATAGTGACTAGACGCATGACACGCCACTACTGATGGTGTTGTGCTTTCTTGTGGGGCTGTGTACAGTGCAATCAACAGGTTCGGGTTGGACCCGGTTCGGATTACCGGAAAAGGTGAGCTGAACGGGCTTCCGAACGAGTGAAGGATACAAACCCTACCATCATGGGGAAGGCGATTATGTCGATTACGGTCTACACCAAGACGCACTGTCCGCAGTGTGATGCCACCAAGCGTCAGTTGACCAAGCAGGGCTTGGACTTCGACCAGGTGGATCTGACCGCGAATCAGGAGCTGGTTGACCAGTTCATTGCCAAGGGCTTCAAGCAGACCCCGATCGTGGTTACCGATGAGGATACATGGAGCGGATACCGTCCCGACATGATCAAGAAGGTAGCGGCGACAGCCAAGGTCTACGCCTGATCAACAGGACGAAGAAGGGCCCGGTTCATGGAATATGAACCGGGCCCTTCTGTATTTCTCCCAGGTTTCGTCCACTCGGCATTCGTTGCGCATGGTGGGGAAGTCAGGGAGCAGGTGGATAACACGATATCCGTGATTCATATAACCAGAAGCGCACAGGGGAACCCCACGTCCCCTAGGATGGGCACCAGATACCGGCCTGTATCAGAGGAGGCCTCGAACAGGGTACCGGAAAGGAGGCTGATGGCATGAACTGGTCCTTCATGGCACAGAATGTGCATTTCTTCGTCAATGCGGCTTACATGACCGTCTTCATCTCCTTCTTTGGTGTGGTCTTCGCTCTTCTGGTCGGGTTGCTCTGTGCTGCCGCCGAGGTCTCGCACATCCCCCTGGTGGCCCCCGTCGCCAGGGTCTACATCGAACTCTCCCGGAATACGCCACTTCTGGTTCAGCTCTACTTCCTCTACTTCGGATTGCCCAAGCTGGGAATAAGCTGGAGTGCCCAGACCTGCGCCATCGTCGGCCTGGCCTTCCTGGGAGGATCCTACATGGCCGAGGCCATGAGGGGCGGGTTTGAGGCTGTGCCCAGGGTACAGCGTGAATCGGCCAAGGTCCTTGGGTTTTCCCCAAGTCAGACTCTGATTCATATCATCCTCCCCCAGGCCTTGGGCAGTGCGATTCCCGGGGTGGTCGCCAACGTGATTTTCCTGGTCAAGGAATCTTCGGTGGTCTCCGCCATCGCCTTGGCCGATGTCATGTACGTGACAAAGGACCTGATGGGGATTTCATATGACACCTACGAGTCCCTGGCGCTGTTGATTGTCACCTACCTGATCATTCTCCTGCCCATATCGATCATCGGAACGGTCCTGGAAAGGAGGTTTGACTATGCACGGCGTTGAAATCCTCTTCCAGCCTGGCGTTTTCCCCCGTCTTTTCATGGGGCTCTGGGTGACTGTCTGGATAGCCGGCATCTCGGTCATCCTATCGATTCCGGTCGGTCTTCTGGTGGGGTGGCTGATGACGGTCCGAAACGGACTGGTACGTGCTGTCATGCGCATATACCTGGATTTCATCCGGATTATGCCCCAGCTGGCCCTGCTCTTCATCGCCTTCTATGGGTTCGCTCGGGCCTTTGACTGGAATCTGGATGCGACCGGGGCCTGTGTCCTCGTCTTCGTCCTCTGGGGTGGGGCGGAGCTGGGTGACCTGGTCCGCGGTGCCCTCGAATCCATCCCACGCAGCCAGTACGAATCGGCTTACGTGCTTGGTCTCAGCTCATGGCAGACCTTCCGGCGGATTATCCTGCCCCAGGCACTCCGGCGGATGCTTCCTGCCAGCGTCAACCTGGCCACGCGCATCGTCAAGACGACCTCGCTGGCGGCGCTTCTGGGTGTCATCGAGGTGATCAAGGTGGGGCAGCAGATCATCGATGCGAACAGGTTTGCGTACCCCCAGGCGACCCTGTGGATATACGGGGTGATTTTCTTCATGTATTTCTTCATCTGCTGGCCCCTCTCCCTGGTGGCGCGGCATCTGGAAAAGAGGTGGGCTCATGACTGATGGACAGGAAAACCGACCATCCGCCGGGACCGTAGACCAGGTTCAGCCTGGTGAGACGGATGGCAGGATGGGTCTGGACGGGTACCCGGACCCCTCGGGGCATACGGGGATCCCTGCATCGGCTCAGGGTCCGGTCCTGGAGGTTGAGCACCTGGTCAAGCAATACCCGGGGGCTGCCGAGCCGGTCCTGAACGATGTGTCCTTCCGGATACCCAAGGGGAAGGTCTTCGTGGTTCTGGGCCCGTCGGGGTCTGGCAAATCCACCCTTCTGAGGACCATCGCCGGTCTGGAACCCATCCAGGGCGGCAGGATTCTCCTGGATGGGGAGACCGTCGAGGCAGGCAGTCCCGGCAAGGGCGGGAAAGCGCCTGGGGGGAGCCGGATCCCGGGATCCCGGAGCGCCGATCTTCGTACCAGGATTGGCATGGTCTTCCAGAGCTATGACCTCTTTCCCAACAAAACCGTCCTGGACAACGTGATTCTGGCACCGGTCCTGGTGCAGAAGCGAACCAGGGATGAGGCCCGCCAGGAGGCCATGGAACTGCTGGCAAGGGTGGGGTTGGCCGACCGGAAGGATGCCTGGCCCAATGAACTCTCGGGTGGGCAGCGTCAGCGGGTTGCCATCTGCCGCGCGTTGATTCTCCACCCTGAAATCATGCTCTTCGACGAGGTGACCGCGGCTTTGGACCCGGAGATGGTCCGCGAGGTCCTCCAGGTCATTCTTGAGCTGGCCGACCAGGGATTGACCATGATGATCGTAACCCACGAGATGGCGTTCGCCAGAGGCATCGCCGACCACATCGTCCTCCTGGATGGGGGAAGGCTGGTCGAGGAGTCCGATGACCCCGAACGCTTCTTCACCAATCCGGCCACGGACCGGGCCAGGCAGTTCCTCTCCACCTTTACGTACGAGCGCAGGCGTGGTGACGGGAACGGGGGAGCGGACCGATAAGCAGATGAGCAAGTCGTCAGGCTTGCAGAGCCGGCGATTGCGATTTGAGATTTTCCGGAGGGCAACCTCCGGGAGCCGTCCATGAGGGCGGATGACCAATATGGAAATCAAGGAAAAGAGGGACTATGGCGGCAAAATCGGTGAGCCGGTTGGTTCGAGCAGCGGTGGCGGTCGGAGCTTCGATCGTAATGATGGCCTCGGTTGCGGCCTGCGGTCCGTCCGCATCCGCACCCAGCGACGCGAAGGGTGACGAGGGCAAGTCGGCGGGCACATCCCAGTCGGCACGATCCCTGGATGCCATCAAGAAGTCGGGCAAGCTGAAGGTTGCTGTTTTCTCCGACAAGGCACCCTTCGGGTATGTGGACAAGGATGGGAAGTACCAGGGGTATGACGTGGTTCTTGCGGAGCGGCTTGCCAAGGACCTGGGTGTGGAACCGGAGTACACCTCGGTCGATCCGGCAGCCCGTGTGGATGTCCTGTCCAGCAACAAGGTCGATGTGACCCTGGCCAACTTCACGGTTACGGACGAACGGGCCCGCAAGGTGGATTTCGCCAAGCCCTACATGAAGGTCTTCCTGGGTGTGGTCTCCCCTGAGTCGGCTCCCATCCAGAACGTCGAGGACCTGGAGGGGAAGACCCTGATTATCGCCAAGGGCACCACCGCCGAGCCTTTCTTCGAGAAGAACTACCCCAAGGTGAAGCTCCAGAAGTATGACCAGTACGCCGACGCGTACAGTGCCCTGCAGGACCACCGTGGAGACGCCCTGAGCACCGACAACACCGAGGTCCTGGCCTGGGCCAAGGCCAACAAGGGATTCACGGTCGGCATCACCAAGCTGGGCGACGAGGCCACAATCGCTCCAGCCGTTCAGAAGGGCAACAAGGCCCTCCTTGATTACATCAATGAGGAGATCGCCAAACTGGGGAAGGAGAACTTCTTCCACAAGGACTATGAGAAGACCCTGGCTCCGGTTTACGGTGAGGCAGCCAATCCCGATGACATCGTCATCGAAGGCGGAGTGGGCTGAAGCCTGAAATGACCGGTACCTGTATCCGCCTATAAGAGGATATGAAGGAGCCCGGATACGGAAAGGGCCGGAGATCCCACCCAGATTCATAGGGTGGGACCTCCGGCCCTTTATCGGTGTTGGCTGCTAAGCCGGTCCTGTCAGTATGCGGCCAGGATATCGACCACGAAGATCAGGGTGGAGTTTGCGGGTATGCCCGACTTCTCCTGATCCCCATACCCCAGATCCGGGGGAACGATGACCAGGACCTGTGAGCCTACGGTCTGGCCTGCCAGCCCCTGCTGCCAGCCCTTGACGACCTGATCGAGGCTGAAGTCCGAAGCCTGGCCCCTGTCCCAGGAAGAGTCAAACTGCTTGCCGTCGCTGGCGAGCCAGCCCGTGTAATTGGCGCTGACTGTCTGGTGCTCGCCCACCTTGGCTCCCTTGCCCTTGATCAGGGTCTGGGAGACCAGCGTATTGGTCGGCTTGTAGTTGTTCAGATCCAGGGAGGGCTTGCCTGTATTGCTCAGGCTGATTTTGGGCAGGTCGGCGGGGATGTCCTTGACCTTCTCGCCCTCGGCCCGCTTGAGGTCCTTGGTCTTGGAAACGAAGGTGAGAGCCATGATGTAACTGGACCCCTGGCTGTCCTTGCTGCTGCCCGACTGGCCGCCTTCCTGCTGGTCGTCGATGCCGATGGCGATTGTGGTGTTGATCTTCTGGCCCCGGAAGACGTCATAATAGGCGGGGATCGAGGTCTTGTCGATTACGATGGAGCACTCCGGCTTTTCCTCATCCCAGGTGGAGTTGATTTCCTTGCCGGTCTTGGAATCGATGGCAACGCTCCGGGTGCAGACCCTGTCCCCGTCCTGAATCACATCCCCGTCACCCTCCTGGATGACCTGGTGGGACTGGTTCTCCACCTTGAGGGGGGTGTCAAAGCTGATTTCGGGTTTCGAACCCGGCTTCCCCTTGGCCGAGATACCGCTCATCGTGTCGGAGGCGGACTTGGGGGCATCGGAGCTTGACGAGCAGGCGGAAAGGCCTGCACAGAGGGCCAGAGCGGTCGCAGCACAGACGAACTGGCGGATGGTGTCGCTTTTCCTGTTGAGTTTGGTCATAAGGCCCAAGTCTAGGGGGTAATGGAGATTTTGCCCCATGCAAAAAGGCGATTATAAGTCCATGACTGTAGAATGTCGATGTTATGGAGCAAGAAACTGAAGGAACCGAACGCGCATCCCGGCCTGGTAAGCCGTCGCGACGCAGCACAATCATGCGTGGGGTGATCACGCCGATCTTCGGGTTGCTGGCTGTGACCTGCATTGTGCTGGGTGTCATGAATGCCACGGTATGGAAGCCCTCCCCCCACGTTGACGCGCAGGGCAAGACGGATACTCGATATGTGGTGACCGATCCGGGAGTGCTGCCCTTGGTCGACAATCGCGTCAGTATCCGTGCCACACCTGAGCGGACCAGGGGGAAGGCCCAGGTCTGCATGGCTCTGACCACGGCCCAGGACGCAGCCGGTTGGACGGCAGGCCAGGATGTGACCCGGGTCAAGGGGCTTGATGACTGGGAGACCCTTGACCTCTCACGGGGCAAGACCGCGGCCAAGCAGGCCAAGGATGGCGCTGATGGTGTCGCTTTCGCGGATTCCGATATGTGGCGTCAGGTCAAATGTGGTGGCGCCTCGACGGTGATGACGATCGAGGCCGACAGGCCTGATTTGGTCCTGCTGGTCGATACGCAACCCGGAGCAAGTGCCGACCAGCAGGGGGCCAAGGCCTCCGCAGCCCAATCGGCCGTGAAGCTGCAGCTTTCCTGGGAACGTAGCAAATTGCCCGATTTTGCCATCCCCTTCTACTTCAGTGGCGGCCTTCTGGTCATCATGGCGGTTCTCTCCGCCACGGTCTTTGCCATGGACCCTGCCAAACGTCGTAAGAAGCAGGCTGCATCGGTGAAGGAGCAGGAGCCGGAAGTGACCGTGGCCCAGGCTTTGGGCAGCATGGTGGCACCCGGATTGGGCAAGAAGAGGAAGAGTACAGGCCGGCATCGTCGGCACGCTGTCGAAGGTTCCACCCAGGTGCCCGGCTCGGGTACCGTACCCAATGGGCAGGCGCCGCAGGTGATTGATCCTACAGCCAGGAATATGGTCGCCACTCAGACGACTTCACAGCAGGGCACGGCCAATGTTGAGGGGCAGGGCCAGAGTCAGCCCCAGGGGTGGTCTCAGGTTCCGCCCCAACCAGGGCAAACGGAACGCTCTCAAGGCTTCACCGGCAGTGCTCCGTCCCCCATGGGAGGAGAGAAGGCGGTTGCGGATTCATCTGAGACCACCCAGTCCGAAGCGTTCGAGCCGGGTAGGTCAGTCACCGGTGACCGTGGTGCGGATGACATCTCACAGACCTCGGTCATTTCCCTGGAGGAGATGAGTTCCTATCTGGCCAGGCTGGCAAATGAGGGGAATATCAAGCAGGACGGTGAGGAGCAGTCATGAGCAGGATGCAACGAGTCGTAACCAGGTCCCTGGCGGCGTTCATGTCCTTGGGGTTGCTCTCATCCCTGGCGGCTTGCCAGGGCCAGGTGCCCCAGGTTCAGAAGCCCGGTGCCGCACCCGCGGGTGTCGCCACCAGTGCCCCAAATCTGACGACCAAGCAGGAAGCCGCGATTCGCAAGGACATAGGGCAAGTACTCGACAAGGCCAACGAGTCCAAGGACCCGACTGGCCTGGATGCGCGGGTCACCGGTCCTCAGCTGCAGATCAGAACCAGTGAGCTTGAAATCGCCAGGGCGACAGGAAATCTGAATCCCAAGACGACCATTCCCACAACCATCGCCCAGACCGTTATACCGGGCGATCCGGGGTGGCCGCGTTCGGTCTTCGCCATCACGACGACCACAGAGGATCAGCAGTCTAAGCGCCTCCTGGTCCTCAACCAGGAATCGGCCCATGAGAACTACAAGCTCTGGGGGGTCGCCAGACTCTTCCAGGGGGCCCAGTTGCCCAAGTTCCCAGTGGACACCATCGGTGCCCAGATGGGCACTCCGACCGACGAGGGCCTCAAGGCGACTCCGGCCGAGGCGGTCCGTCGATATGCAGATGTGCTGCAGAATCCTGGCTCCAGCCAGTATGCCAAGGAATTCGCCCAGGATGATTTCCGCACCTCAATGGACACCCTGACCCAGGCCGTTCAGAAGGGGATTGAAGCCAATCGTGGCTCGCAGGAGCAGACCTTCGCGCCTCAGGATGGAGAAATCCGGGTCATGCACTCCTCAGAAGGCGGTGACCTGGTGGTGGCGCAGATCAACTCTGTCTGGACCCGGCGTGCGGGGGAAGGACGGGAGTCCTCTCCGGCATCGGATTCCGAGAAGGCCCTTTTTGGTGACGGAAAGGCCACCAGCACGATGAAGGTCACCTATGTCAACGTCGTAGCCCTGTATATTCCCTCCTCAACCTCCCAGGACCCGATTCGGGCGGTGGGTGCGGAACGAGAGCCCATCAAGGTGGAAGCGGTCTGAACCGGTGAGATTGCGGTGGGTGAAAGACGCCCGGACCGACTAGATTGAGTGGGAGAGACTTGACCGGGGTAGGGGTCGGAAGACTCAAGGAGATACGAACATGGTGAGCAATGACAGGCAGGGTCAGCCCGGTGTTTCACTGGCGGGTGCAGTCGATTTAGGTGCGCTCAAGCACCAGGTGGATGCCCAGCCGGGCCAGACCGGTGGGGCTCCGGCGGCTGGCGGATATGTAGTTGATACCACCGAGGCCAGTTTCCAAGCCATGGTGCAGACCTCCGCCACCTTCCCCATCCTTCTCCTGCTCTGGGTGCCGACCGATGACAGGCTGTTCCCCCTGGCTACCAAGCTCGGGCAGGTGGTCAACGCCCAGGAGGGGAAGATTCAGCTTTCCCGTATCGACATCGCCTCCAATCCGCAGATTGCCCAGACCTTCCAGGTCCAGGGTGCTCCCGCCCTCTTTGCACTACTTGCTGGACGCCCCATGCCCATTCTTGAAGGGCTGCCCACGGATGATGAGCTGACGCAGATTACCGATCAACTCATCCCCCAGGTCATCCAGATGGCTCAGCAGGCTGGTATTACAGGCACTGCGCCATACCAGGAGACCAGCCAGGAGGGATCTTCGTCCGCCGAGGACCATGGCGTACAGGAGCAGGCCATACCGTCATCCCACCAGGAGGCCAACCGATTGGCCCAGGAGGGAGATTATGCGGGTGCCGCCGCAGCCTACGCCAAGGTGATTGAGGCTGATCCCAATGATGACCTGGCGCGGCGTGAACACGCCAAGGCTCTCCTTATGGACCGTTCCTCCGCGGCTGATGTCCGCCAGGTGCGGCAGATGGCGGCTGATGCCCCTGACGACCTGGATGCCCAGTTGGCCGTGGCTGACGTGGACATGATTGGTGGTCAGATTCAGGATGCCTTCGACCGCCTTTTGGACTTTCTCGGTAGCCACCGCGACCAGATGGAGCCGATACGTCAGCGGCTTCTGGAGTACTTCACGATTCCTGAGCCTGCCGACCCCAGGCTGGCCAAGGCGCGTCGTCGGCTTTCGACGATGATGTACTGACGGCTGTTCCCCGGCGGGCCTATTCGTGCCTTTGCTGAGGGCGGGGTCTCCGCATTCAGCAGTTTCTCCGGTGGATTCCGGTAGAAGAGAGGGCACCAAACTCGCAGTTTTGTCTTCCTTGGCCACCGCATTCCTACAGGGTTGCGGTGGCCTCTGGTTTTACAGGTTCCCAGCGGTTGTGTCCGGGTATGGAAAACCCGGTCCCTGCGAACGGTGTCGGGGGACCGGGTCGGGTTGTTGATTACCGCGTTATCGAACTCTTGGAACTCTTGCGTGACCGAAGACGGGCTTGGCAGACAAGCCCGCCAAGCGCTATGGCCAGAGCTGTAAGCACCAGCCCCAGGAGTGCCGGCCCCGTGGATGCCAGGGTACCTGTCCAAGGTCCTCGTGCGATCGTGTCGGGGTTGACGGGAGTCGTTTGACTGACCGGGTTCTCCGGAATCAGGGGGTTAACGGGGGTTGGGGGTATGTCAGGGTTGACCGGCGTATCTGGGTTGACCGGTGTGCTCGGAGTATTGGGTGTGCTAGGTACCACCGGGGTTACCGGTGCTGTCACCGGTAACCACTGAGCGTACACGGTGGTGTCCTGTCCTATTTGCTGGGTGAAGTCCACGGATGTGCCGTTCTGCGCTGCGGTGGACCAGCCTTTGAAGGTGTATCCGGCACGGGTAGGGGCTGTCGGCTCCTTGGGTGCATGGTCGGCACGGACGGTCTGGGATGGCACGGCGCTGCCGCCCTGGCTGTCGAAGGTCAGGGTGTAAAGCGGGGTCCACCGCGCGGTCAATACGATGTCCTTGTTGACCCTTGTGCTGGCGAAGTCGAACGGGACTTCCTTCTGGGTGGTGTTGGTGTCCGTGGAATCGTCTTCTGCGGTGTCGTCGGAATCCGGGAGGTTCCTGGTCAGGGTATCGCCGGGGTTGGTGAGGTTCCTGGTCAGGATGTCTCCCATACCGGTGAAGTTCCGGCTAAGGGTGTCGTCCGAATCATCGGGGGTCTCGTCCGGGGTGGCGGGGTTCACCTTCATGTACCAGCCGTCGAAATCGTGCTTGTACCGGATGGGATCGGGGACCTTGCTTGCCAGATTTCCCGAGTACACCAACTGATCGGGAATCCAGGAAGACGCAGGCTCGGTACCCAGTTCGAAGCGAATCTGGTAGATGTCCCGTGCCGACAGGTCCTCGCGCGGCCGGTCGGTTACGGTTCCTTCGTAGTACCATGCGCCTTCTCGCGAGCTGTCCTCCCAGAAATCGAAGCGGTGGGGTTTGTCCAAGACCGGGACTTCCCAGACCACCTCATAGTTGCTGGCGTCGTAGTGCCCCTGGTTTACTATCCTGCTGATGTCCGACTCCGCGTATCTTCCATCTGGACGAATGGGCAAAGGCAGAGCCAGTTTGGTGCCGGGTAACTCATGCCGGTCTGTAACAATCTCCTGACCGGATATATCGATCGTGGCTGCTGATGACTCGAAAGTCTTGAGAGGGCTTGCATCGGAGATATGGTTATCACTGAGTTCGACGTTTTGCAGTGAGGGCAGGCTGCTGAGGGCCGCCAGCGGCCTGACATCAGTGATCTGATTATTGGAGAGGTCCAATTCTGCGAGCTCTTTCATGTTCGTGAAGGACTCGAATCCGTTCGGACTCTTCAACCCTGCACTATTGATGGAAATCTGCTCCATTTTTTCCAGCTTGGACAGGGGCGAGAAATCGGTGACCACGGGGGACATCGGCATATCCTCGTCAGTCATGACGTACAGCCAGAATGCTGTGGTTTCCGTAAGTGCGGAGAGGGGGCGCAGGTCAACTGCGGGCTTGTCCGTTCGAACCGACTCGTCTTGGGTGTAGTCGTAGTCCAGTGAGATGGTCTTGATGTTTTTGAGGATCTGTATGCCGTTGAGGTTCCATACGTCGTTGAGGGCGACGTCATCGTTGAACTCGCGGTCGATGTCGTCCTGGGTGAGGGTGTCCTGGGGTTCCTTGCCTGCTGCGGCTGCGAGCTGTTCGGCGAGGTTCTCGTCGGGGAAGCACTGGGTGTAGGTCGAGGTTCCGGGTTCGCAGACGACCTTCTCGAGTTCGGGGAGGGGCGTCTTGGTCTCGTCGGGGTCCGGGGTGGTGGTCCCGGTGGATCCGTTCTGGTCGTCGCCGGGGTTGTTGTCGGTGTCGCTGATCCATCGTCCGTACAGGGGGGTGTTCTCCATGACGGGTTTTCCGAAGTCGAAGCGTTCGCCTCCTATCCGGGGGGAGGTGTACCAGCCCACGAAGCGGTATCCGGGGCAGGCGGGGTCTGCCGGCTTTGTGACGGTGCGGCCCTGGGCGACCTGCTGCCCGGTGGTGGGCTGCGGGTCCACCGGCTGGTTAGGGGTGAAGGTGACCAGCCTGGGCTCGGCAGTCACCACCTCCAACTGCACGGAGCCTTCGAAGTAGTGGTCCAGGTCCTCGCCGTAATCGGTTTCGAATCTGAAGGAGCGGGTGCCGCCGGCTGCCGGTGCGGACCAGGTGAGTTCGGTGGCGGCCTGTTCCATGCCTTCCGCCGGCTCGATGTCGATCGGGGTGACGGGTGCCCCGTTTTTGCCGATCGGGAGGGGCATGCTGACGGCCTGGTTGGGGTCGTCCCGCAGGTCCTCACGGCCCAGATATATGGTCTGATCCGATACATCGAGGTCGCTGGGTTGCAGGTCTTTCAGGGGAGACAGGTCGAAAATGTGATTATTCGACAGGCTGATGTACCTGGCGTTGGTGTAGTTCCTCAGGGGCGTGATATCGGAGATTGCGTTATCGCCGAGGTCCAACTCCGTGATGTTCTGTGTCAGAACAGGGTTGCCCAAGGGGGTCAGGTCGATAATACCGCCGTCACCGAGGTTCAGCTCGGTGAGGGCCGTGAGGTTTTCGATGCCCGTCATGTTGGAAACCCCGTAGGCAGAGAGGCGCGTTAACCCGTCCACATCAGCCTGTGTCATGATATCTGTTGGAGTCTTGGCATCGGGCTTGACATGCTCTGCCACCTGTTCCGCCAGTCTACGATCAGGGAAGCAGTCGGCGAAGGTGGAGCTCCCGATTACGCAGCCTGAGGTATCGGCAGGCGCAGGTTCGGTCCCGTTCCCGTCTTCATATCCGAAGGCCGATTTGTTGGTTGCGGTCATTCCGCCGGCCAGGACAGTGGCTAGTGCCACGGCCGCCGCCAGCGGACGTAATTTGATAGAGACTGACATTTGTAATTCCCCTTTTGCCTGTTTCTCTGTTTTGGGGACGCGAAATCTGGGGTTTCGACTCGATTACACGGTCGAACCCACAATTCAACATCCCCTGTTATCCCTGCCTGTCAGAATACACGATTTCGCTAAAGGGCCCTCGCATGAGTCAATCATGTTGTTAAATCCCTCACAAAAGAGTTTTTGTTGGGGTGAGAGGCGGGGAAGTGACTGCTTGCTTCCGGGAGAATATGCGATGGTCTCGGGTTGCACCCCTTGATATACGAAACCCGGTCCCTGCGGACAGTGTCCGGGGGACCGGGTCTTTGGCTCAGGCGAATGCCTGAAGTACCGGGGCTATTCAGCCTGGATCGGATCCTTGTTTAGCGCGGCACCGAGCTCCTTCGTGACCGAGGGCGGGTCCGGCAGACAAGGCCGCAAATGGCTATGGCCAGTGTGGCAAACACCAGCCCCAGGAGAGCTGCACCCGTGGATGCCAAGGTGTCCACATGGGACCCTCGTGGTGCTGGATCAGTCGTTTGGATGATTGGGTTCTCGGGAACCAGGGGATTGCCGGGAGTCGGAGGGCTGATCGGTGTTGTTACCGGTGCCCATTGGGCGTATACGGTGGTGTCCTGTCCTATGTGCTGGGTGAAGTCGACGGGTGTGCCGTTCTGTGCTTCGGTGGACCATCCTTGGAAGGTGTACCCGGCCCGGGTCGGGGCTGTCGGCTCGTTGGGTGTCCGGTCGGCGCGGACGGTCTGGGAGGACACGGCGCTGCCGCCCTGGCTGTCGAAGGTCAGGATATAGAGCGGGGTCCACCGGGCGGTCAGCTCGATGTCCTTCTTGACCCTTGTGCTGGCGAAGTCGAACAGGACCTCATCCGCGGCGGTGCCCGAATCCGCCGAACCGCCGCCTGCGGTGCTGTCGGAGTCGCTGGAGTCGCGGAGGTTCCGGGTCAGGACGTCGCCGGGTTCGGCCAGGTTCCGTGTCAGGACGTCGCCTGTGCCGGAGCGGTTCCAGGGCCAGATCGGCATGTCGTCCTCGTCCTCGTCCGTGGGGTCGGGGGTGTTCTCCATGTACCAGCCGTCGAAGTCGTGCTTGTACCGGATGGGATCGGGGACCTTGCTCGCCAGATTCCCCGAGTACACCAGCTGATCGGGAATCCGTGAGGATGTGGGTGCGGTGCCCAGATCGAAGCGGATCTTGTATATATCCCGCCCGGTCACATCACCAATCGGCCGGTCGCTTACAGTTCCTCCGTGGAACCAACCGCCTTCTCGCTGGCTCCCATCATCGAATGAGTAACTGTGGACTGTATCCTGGACCGGGACATTCCAAACAACCCCATGGTTTTTAGGATCATAGCGGCCTTCAGCTGTAATCGTTCCGATTTGCCGCCTATCAAGGTAGCAGTTCCTGCCGTCCGGAAGCGTGGGCAGGGGCAGGGTCAGTTTGGTGCCGGGGAATTCGTGCCGGCCTACGATGATTTCTTGATCACCTACTAAAACCATGGCGATTGACTTATCCACGAATGGTATGAGAGGACTCGCGTCCAAAATACTGTTGCCGTCGAGGTTGAGCTGCTTCAGTGAGGGCAGGCCGCTGAGGGCCGCCAGCGGACCGGGATCAGTGATCTGATCATAGCTCAGCTCCAATTCCCTGAGCTCTTTCATGTTCGCTAAGGACTCGATTCCGTTCAGGCTTTTCAATCCTGCATTGCTGATGGAGAGGTTCTCCATCTTTTCCATCTTGGACAGGGGCGAGAAATCGGTGACCAGGGGGAAGACAGGCGTGTTCTTGTCGGCTGTGCCGGTCAGCAGGAACGTTGTGGTTTCGGTCAGTGCGGAGAGGGGGCGCAGATCCACCGCAGACTGGCCGTGCGTGTAGTCGTAGTCCAGTGAGATGGTTTTGATGTTTTTGAGGATTTGTATGCCGTTGAGGTTCCATACGTCGTTGAGGGCGACGTCATCGTTGAACTCCCGGTCGATGTCGTCCTGGGTGAGGGTGTCCTGGGGTTCCTTGCCTGCTGCGGCTGCGAGCTGTTCGGCCAGGTCCTCGTCGGGGAAGCACTGGGTGTAGGTCGAGGTTCCGGGTTCGCAGGCGACCTTCTCGAGTTCGGGGAGGGGCGTCTTGGTTTCGTCGGGGTCCGGGGTGGTGGTCCCGGTGGATCCGTTCTGGTCGTCGCCGGGGTTGTTGTCGGTGTCGCTGATCCATCGTCCGTACAGGGGGGTGTTCTCCATGACGGGTTTTCCGAAGTCGAAGCGTTCGCCTCCCACCCTGGGGGAGGTGTACCAGCCGACGAAGCGGTATCCGGGGCAGGCGGGGTCTGCCGGCTTTGTGACGGTGCGGCCCTGGGCGACCTGCTGCCCGGTGGTGGGCTGCGGGTCCACCGGCTGGTTAGGGGTGAAGGTGACCAGCCTGGGCTCGGCAGTCACCACCTCCAACTGCACAGTGCCGCCAAAGCGAGAGAGGCTGTCAAAGTCGCCGAATCTGAAGGAGCGGAGGCCGTTGGCTGCTGGTGCGGACCAGATGAGTTCGGTGGCGGTCTGCTCCATGCCTTCCGCCGGCTCGATGTCGCTTGGGGTGACGGGTTCCCCGTCCTTGTCGATCGGGAGGGGCATGCTGACGGCCTGGTTGGGATCGTCCCGCAGGTCCTCACGACCGAGGAATATATCTTGACCGTACGCTCTCATGGTTCTGGGATGCAGGTCTTTCAAGGGTGACAAATCGAAAATTTGGTTGCCCGACAGGTCTATGTACTCGGCATTGGTGTAGTTCCGCAGGGGAGTGACATCGGAGATTGCGCTAAGAGAGATTTCCAGCTTCGTGATGTTCTGTGTCAGAACAGGGTTGTCCAAGGGGGTCAGGTCGGGAGTAAGGCCATCTTGGATGTGCAGCTCGGTAAGGCCGGTGAGGTTTTCGATGCCCGCCAGGTTGGCAACGTCGTTGGTATAAAGGCGCGTTAGCCCGTCTATATCAGCCTGCGTCAGGATATCCGTTGGATTCTTCCGGGGCGTGATGTACCAGGCCACATCTTCCGCCAGCTCCCGATCGGGGAAGCAGTCGGCGATGGTGGAGGTTCCGATTATGCAGCCTGAGGTGTTGGCAGGAGCGGTCCCGGTCCCTGTCCCGTCTTCATCTCCCAAGGCCGATCTGTTGGTTGCGGTCATCCCACAGGCCAGGACGGCGGCCATTGCCACGGCAGCCGCCAGCGGGCGCATCTTTATGGAGACTGACACTTGTATTTTCCCCTCTTACCGGTTTCCTGTTCCGGGAATGCGAAACCTGGGGTTCCGACTCGATTGCGCAGTCGAACCCGTATTTCACATCCCCATTCCCCCATCTGTCAGAATACACGATTCAGCAAGGCGGCTCGCACGCGGCAATCTTGTCATTGAATCCCTCATAAAGAGCTTCGGCGGGGTCATGCGAGGGTGAAGTACTTCCTGCTTACGAAGGTATGTGCTGGCCTCGGAATGTGCTGCACTCCCCTATATATAGCGAAACCCGGTCCCTGCGGACGGCGTCCGGAGGGACCGGGTCTTTGGCCCAGGCGGCTGCCTCAAATATCGGGGCTTATGCGGTCTGGGTCGGGTCGTCGTTTAGCGCGGCACCGAACTCCTTCGTGACCGAAGGTGAGCCTGGCAACCAAGGCCGCAGAGCACTATGACCAGTGCGCCAAACATCAATCCGAGTAAATCGGAACCCGTGGAGGCGAGGGTACCCAGACGGGACCCTCGTGATGTCGTAATGTACTTCCCGGTAGTCATTTGACTGACCGGAGAGTCAGTGCTGATCTGACTGTTTGGGTCCTCGGAAACCAAGGGATTATCAGGGGTCGGAGGAGTACCTGGGTTGACTGGGGTGTCAGGAGTAGCGGATGCTCCCGGGTTGACCGGTGTATCCGGGGTGGCAGGTGTGTCCGGGTTGACCGGCGTGCTCGGGGTGGCGGGCGTGTCCGGTACCACGGGGGTTACCGGTGCTGTTCCGGGGGTCCACTGGGCGTATACGGTGGTGTCCTGTCCTATCAGTTGGGTGAAGTCCACGGGTGTGCCGTTCTGTGCTGCGGTGGACCAGCCCTGGAAGGTGTATCCGGCCCGGGTCGGGGCTGCCGGCTCCTTGGGAGTCTGGTCGGCGCGGACGGACTGGGAAGACACGGCGCTGCCGCCCTGGCTGTCGAAGGTCAGGGTGTAACGCGGGGTCCACCGGGCGGTCAGTGCAATGTCCTTGTTGACCCTTGTGCTGGCAAAGTCGAACAGGACTTCCTTCGCAGTGGTGCCGGAATCCGCCGAGCCGTCACCCACCGTGGTGCTGGTGTCCGTGGAACCGTCGTCTGCGGTGTCGTCGGAGCCAAGGAGGTTTCTGGTCAGGATGTCGCCCGTGCCGGAGAGGTTCCGGGTCAGGGTGTCATCGGAGTTTGCAGGGGTCTCGTCCGGGGTGGCAGGGGTTTCCTTCATGTACCAACCGTCGAAGTCGTGCTTGTACCGGATGGGATCGGGGACCTTGCTCGCCAGATTCCCTGAGTACACCAGCTGATCGGGTATCCGGGAAAGTGTGGGAGCGGTGCCTAGATCGAAGTGAATCTGGTATATATCCCGCCCGGATACGTCATCAGCAGGCCGGTCGGTTACGATTCCGCTGTAGTCCCACGAGCCTTCTTGATAACCTTCATCCCAGAATTCGTAACTGTGAACCGTGTCCTGGACCGGGACGTCCCAGACCACCTCATAGCTGCTGGGGTTATGGCGGCCCTTATCTGAAATCGAATGGATGTTGTCGTCCTCATTGAAGACGTACTTGCCATCTGGACGAATAGGCAGAGACAGAGCCAAAGTGGTGTCGGGTAATTCGTGCCGACCTACGATGATTACCTGATCAGATATCGAAATGTAGGCAGGAGACTGCTCAAATGGTTTGAGGGGACTCGCATCCAAGATACCGTTCTTTCTGAGGTCGATACCCGACAGTGCGTGCAGGCTGCTGAGGGCTGACAGCGACCTGACATCAGAGATCCGATTATTGGACAGGTCTATGTCTTTGAGCTTGGTCATGCCCGTGAAGGACTCAAATCCGTTCACGTTTTCCAATCCTGCCGTGTTGATAGTGATCGTCTCCATCTTCACCAACTTGGATAGAGGCGTGAAATCAGTGACCAGGGGGAAGGCCGTCGTGTTCTTGTCTGCTGTACCGGTCAGCCGGAACGACGTGATTTCGGTCAGCTCCGAGAGGGGACGCAGATCTACCGGAGACTGGTCTTGTGAGTGCCGATAGTCGTAATCCAAAACAATGGAATCGATGTTCTTCAGAATCTGTATACCGTTCAGGTTCCATACGTCACTTAGGACAATACCATCAGCGAACTCCCTATCAATGTCATCCTGGGTAAGGATGGCTTCAGGGCTCTTCCAGGCTCTGGAAGCAAGCTGCTTGGCAAGATTCTCATCAGGGAAGCACTGGGTGTAGGTCGAGGTTCCGGGTTCGCAGACCACCTTCTCGAGTTCGGGGAGGGGTGTTTGGTTGTCGCCCGCATCGGACCCGTCCGTTGACTCATCCTGGCTGTTGCCGGAGTCATCGGTGTCGCTGATCCACCGTCCGTACAGGGGGGTGTTCTCCACGATGGGTTTTTCGAAATTGAAGCGTTCCCCTCCCACCCTCGGGGAGGTGTACCAGCCGACGAAGCGGTATCCGGGGCAGACCGGATCGGCGGGTTTCGTGGCGGTCAGGCCATGAGCGACCCGTTGTCCGGTGGTGGGCTGCGGGTCCACCGGCTGGAGGGGGGTGAAGGTGACCAGTCTGGGCTCGGCGGTCATCACCTCCAGCTGCACGGAACCTTCAAAGTGGTGGTCCTGATCCTCGCCGTTGTCAAAGTGGAAGGAGCGGGGGCCGCCGGCTGCCGGTGCGGACCAGGTGAGATCGGTGTTGGTCTGTTTCAGACCATCCGCCGGTTCGATATCGAAGGGAGTGACGGGTTCCCCGTCCTTGCCGATCGGAATGGGCATGCTGACGGCCTGATTGGGATTGCCCCGCAGGTCCTGGCGGCCCAGATATATGTGCTGATCCGACACCTTTAAAGTGTGGGGATGCAGGTCTTTTAGGGGCGATAGGTCGGAAATGTGGTTGCATGTCAGGTCTATGTACCAGGCATTCGTGTAGTTCCGGAGGGGCGAGATATCGGTGATTTCATTCTCATCGAGTTCCAACTCCGTGATGTTCTGCGCCAGAACATGGTTATCCAAGGGGGTCAGATCGGTAATACCGCCGATGGAGATGGACAACTTGGTGAGGGCGGTGAGGCTTTCGATGCCTGCCAGGTTGGAGACCCCTTCAACACGGAGATCAGTTAGCCCGTCTACGTCAGCCTGGGTCATGATGTCTTCTGGAGTCTTGGCATCGGGTTCGGTGCTCTCCGCCACTTGTACTGCCAGGTTGTAATCAGGGAAGCAAGAGGCGAAGGTGGAGCTTCCGACTATACAGCTTGAGGTACCGGCACGGGTAGCCTTGTTCTCGTTTCCTTCTTCTCCGAAGGCCGATTCGTTGGTTGCGGCAATTCCGCAGGCCAGAACAGTGGCTACTGCCAGGGCCGCCGCCAGCGGGCGTATCTTTATAGAAACTGACACTTGTAGTATATTCCTTTTCACCGGTTTCACTGTTTAAAGGGTGAGGAACCAGAGGATTCGACTCGATAAGGTTGTTGAACCCACACTTTCAACATCCCTAATTAACCCCGAAAGTAAGAATACACGATTAAACGGAAGGCAAGTTACCCCTGGCAGCCACGCAATCTGGTTCCTTGCATCCGAGTTTGCAGGGACAACGGTTTCGGGTGGTGCCGTGGTCGCTGTTTTCAGTGGCTGTTCGGGTTTCCTTCGGTTCGGTTGTGCCCGAAATTGGTCATGAAGTGGGGGCCATTTTCTGCGAGCTCCCTATCGAAGGTATCCGCCCAGCGGCTGAAGGGTTTGTTGGCCAGGCCGTCGTTGGAGAATCTGGGATCGTCGGTGATCTCCGTCAGGCAGAAGTCGGGGATGGTCAGATCGGTGACGGGGCCGCTGCGTTCCACCTCGGCGACAACAAGCGGCGCATTCTCTCCGCCGAAGACATCCAGGTTCCACCAATCCTCATCGAGCCAGATACCGTAACGGTTCTTGACGATTGGGGATCCGCCTCTGAGCATGAGCTCCTGGGCGATGCCGATGTCGATGGCGCGTTCCGCCTCGTACCGTGTTCCACCGACTGATGGTCCCTTGGCCGTCATGGAGGCTGCGGTGAAATGGCTGCCTGCTTCCAGGAGGGTATGTAGGGCGTCGGTGTGGCTGTTCATATCAAGTGCGTGGTCGTCGGCCTGGAGGCGTATTCGGAGGGCGTAGTTGTCTTCGTGCACGTAGTAGCTCTGCACTATCAGGGTAGGGGTCTCCCCGCTTGTCAGCTTCTCCGGTAGGTTCCGGCAAAAGAAGCGACGCTCAAATTCGAAGTCCTTGTGCTCCTCGTCAAACGGCATTCCTTCATGGTACGTGGTAGCCTCTGACAGCGCCATTCACCGGCGGGATGTGGTCGGATATGGGGAACCCGGTCCCTGCGGATGGTAACCGGGGGACCGGGTTCATCGCCGAGGCGGCGGTCTGATGCCTCGGGACTCTTCAGAGTGGGCTCTGGTCAGAGACTAGCGCGGTACCGAACTCCTGCGTGACCGAAGGTGGGCCTGGCAGACAAGGCCGCACAGCGCTACGATCAGTGCGGCAAACACCAACCCCAGGAAGTCGGAACCTGTGGATGCCAGTATGCCGAACAGGGATCCCGGCACGGGCGTTCCGGGACTTTGGTCACCTTGGTTTCCGGGAGTGATGAGGTTCGCGGGGGTTGGGTTCAGGCGCCAGTGTGCGTACACGGTGGTGTCCTGCCTCAGCGGCTGGGAGAAGTCCGCGGATTCGCCTCCCTTCGATTCGGTGAACCAGCCCAGGAAGGTATGGCCGTCCCAGGTCGGATCTGTCGGTTCGTCGACCGTTTCGCCGTCGGGGACGGTCTGGGAAGGTACGGCACTGCCGCCCTGACTGTCGAAGGTCATGGTGTAGAGCGGGGTCCACCGGGCGGTCAGGACGATGTCTCTGTTGATTCTTGTGTTGTCGAAATCGAACGGGCTCTCCTCCGCAGTGCTGTCTGAGTCACTGGGTCCTTCATCCGTTGTGGTGTCCGAGCCGGTCGGACTTTTGTCATCGCTGCCGGAGTAAAGGAGGTTCCTGGTCAATACATCTCCCGGGTTGGCGAGGTTCCTGGTCAGGGTATTGCCGGAATCAACGAGGGTTCCGTTCGAATTGCCTTGGGAATCAGATTTGTTTCCGTTTGAGGAGTGGTCGGGGGTAAGGGGCTCTCCGTTCAGATACCAGCCGTCGAAGACGTGCTTGAAGCGGACGGGGTCGGATACCTTGTTCGCCAGATTTCCCGCATAAACCAGCTGGTCGGGAATCTGGGCAGGAGAGGTGCTCCCGGTGCCCAGGTCGAATTCGATCTTGTATATGTCTCGCGCCGAAGATTTGTCATCCAGGGGTCGATCCGTCACAGTCCCTTCGAATTCCCATGAGCTCTCCCGGCTTCCCTCCTCCATGAAATCGAAGCTATGGACGCTGTCAACGACCGGAGCGTCCCAAACCACCGCATAATCGCTGCGCTTGTGATAACCGTTGCCACTTATAGAGTCGATATCCTTCTCGGCATATTTGCCATCCGGGCGGATAGGAAGACTCATGGCCATGGCCTCTCCGGGTAGCTCATGTCGGGGTACGATGGCTAGCTGTTGGATGGCAGTAATCTCCGTCCGAAACTTGGAAAGCCCCTCGATAGGGGACATGTCGAAGATGCGATTGCTATCGAGAGAAAGAAACTCCATGTAACGCAGGTTTTTCAGACCGTCCAACGGAGTGACGTCGCTGATATGGTTATCTTCCAGATCTATTTCCCTCAGTTGGGGCATATCTGTAAAAGACTCGAATCCCTTCAGGTCTTTCACGCCGGCCCCGTTGATATAGATCTCTCGTAGCTCTTTCATTTTGGACATAGGTGTGAAGTCAGTGATCAGAGGATCCATTTCTGTTTCCACGTCACCTGAGGCAAACAACTCGAATGACCAAATTTCCGGCAGTTCGGCTAAGGGACGCAAATCCAGTGAGGTCTGGCCTGATTGGGGGGGCTCCTGCTCAGGATAAGCGTAATCCAGCATAATAGCCTCAGCGTTCTTCAGAATCTGTATGCCGTTGAAATCCCAGACGTCGGTCAGGGAAATTTCTCTGAACCGTTTGGCTACATCCTCCTCGGTGAGGACCGCATCAGGTTCCTTGTCAGTTGAAGATGCCAGTTGCTTGGCAAGATCAGGGTCAGGGAAACACTGGCGGTATGTCGAGACTCCGGGTTCGCAGACAATCTTCTCGAGTTCAGGGAGCTGCGTTTGGTTGTCGTCCGGGTCGGGGGTGCTCGGTTCAGGGGGGTTGGATTCGTCGTCGTTGTTGTTGTTGGGGGTATCGCTTACCCACCGTCCATACAGGGCTGTGTTTTCCAAGATGGGTTTTTCGAAGTTAAAGCGAACTCCTCCCATCCCCCGTGCGGATGTGTACCAACCCACGAAGCGGTATCCGGGACAGACGGGATCGGCCGGTTTTGGCACGGTCAGTCCCAGGCCGATCTGCCGCCCGGTCGTAGGTTGTGGGTTTACGGGATGGGAGGGGGTGAAGGTGACCAGTCTGGGTTCAGCGGTCACCACCTCCATCTCCACGGTACCTTCGAACTCGTAACTCTTGTCGTCGCTGGCCTCGCTGAAGGAGAATGACCGGGTGCCGCCGGCTGCCGGTGCTGACCAGGTGAGATCGGTGTCGGTCTGTGTCAGGCCGTCGGTCGGGTTGATTTCACTTATGGCAACTGGTTCGCCATTTCTGCCAAGCGGAAGGGGCATGCTAATGGCCTGATTGGGATTGTCTCGTATGTCCTTGCGGTCCAGATATACGGTCTGTTCCAGTACGTTCAGCTCCTTGGGATGGAGGTCTTTCAAGGGCGAAAGATCGGAAATCCGGTTGTACATCAGATCGATATACTCGGCATTGGTGTAGTTCCGTAAGGGCGAAACATCGGTGATTTCGCTCTCTTCGATTTCCAATCGCTTGATGTTCCGGCTAAGGACTGGATCGTCCAGCGGACTCAGGTCGGAGACAATACCGCCGTCGATGCTCAGATCGACGAGGGAGGTGAGGCTTTGAATGCCTTCCAGACTGGTGACCGCCCAGTCGCGGGAGTAAATAGACACTTTGGTTATCTGGTCCACATCTGCCTGAGTCATTATGTCTGCTGCATGCAGGTCTTTGCGTGGAACCGAAGCCGATACCTGTTGTGCCATGCGGTAGTCGGGGAAACAATCCAAGTAGGTGGAACTCCCCATCACACAGTTGGAGGTGCCGATTCGGGTACTTTCATTCCCGTCTTCTTCGCCGAATGCCATTTTTACGGTTGCGGTCATCCCGCAGCCCAGGAGCATGGCTACGGACAGAACCGCAGCCAGCTGTCGTATTTTCACAGAGACTGACACTTGTAGTATTCCTTTTTCCGGTTTCACCATCGTTTTGGGCGTGGAACCAGGGGATTTGGCTCAATTGCGCAGCCAAATCCAAACCCCAACATCCGTAATAACCCCACTTATCAGGATACACGATTTGGCAAACAAGTTGTTACATTCGTCACATTACAGGTTTCTAAAGTGCAGTGAGGTGAGCCAGTCCAGAAGCGCGGTGACGAATGTGAAGACCGCTTGAGGAGAGAAGGGGGAATCACTACAGTGGAACACAACCCTAGGGAAGAAATCGGGGTTAGGTGGTGACTTCGCGGGATTGTGGATGATGCAACGGCGCGTCTGAGACGATTCTGCGGAGTCCTGTCATAGCATGTCATCCGGTTCTCGTCGGTTTCCTGCGCTGACACACCGCGGGGAAGGTTGTATCGTGCGACACCAGGCCCTACGCTGGGTGCGGTTTTCGGCAAGGTGTCCTAATATGGTTCCTGTTGACCGTTTTTGAACGGTCATAATCGGGTTCGTAGCTCAGTGGATAGAGCGTCTGTCTCCGGAACAGAAGGTCGAGGGTTCGAATCCCTTCGAGCCCACTCCATTCCGTTTTTTATATCGTGTTTCTTTTCAAGCCTGGCTCGGGCATCGCTTTCGACCCTTTGTGTTACGAGCTGGCTTATCGGTGAGCCCATACTTGGTCACTGCCCGACATCCGGATTGCTGGCGGTTTATAGTTGGAGGCAATTCGGCCGGGATTCCCCGGTCGACCACTGGCCCCTGCCCGACCGCCTGCTGGACGGCGCCGGAGGGTCTGCACAGGAGGAGGACGTTCATGGACGAGGGTCTTGAAGAGATTGGCACACCGTATGCGCCCCAGGCCTTGGGTGCCTATAGCCAGGCGGTCAGGGCGAACGGGTTTGTTTTTGTTTCCGGGCAGCTCGGTATCGACCCGGAGACCGGCGATCTGGTGGAGGGTACGGCCGGTGACCAGGCAGCCCAGGCCCTGAAGAACATCAAGAGCATACTTGATGCTGCCGGTACCGGGATGGAAAAGGTGGTCAAGGCTACGGTCTACATGCGGAATGTTGAGGATTTCACCGAGGTCGACAAGGCCTATTCCCGGGTCTTCATCGGCTCCGTACGCCCCGCCCGTGTGGCCTTCGGCAACAATATGATTCCCAAAGGCGCCCTGGTCGAGATAGATGTGATTGCCCTGGCCTGAGTCCGGTCCGGGTTCGACGGCCATCTCGTCGCCAGGACCGTTAGACTTGGGGTCATGAGTCCTGAAGCACTTGCCCGTATCATTTCCTCAACCGCCGTCGAGTTGGCCCAGGCGGATCGCCTGGGTGACCTGGATGCCTCCATGGTCCCAGCCGCCGAAAACCTGGCCGTCATGCGGCCCAAGGACCGTTCCCACGGGGACTGGTCAACCAATATCGCCATGCAGTTGGCCAAGAAGGCCGGTATGAATCCCCGTGATATGGGGCAGACCCTGGCCGAGGCCCTGGCCCAGGCCGACGGAATCTCCGGTGTGGATGTAGCCGGCCCCGGTTTCATCAACATCAGTCTGGACTCGGCTTCGGCCGCCGCTGTGGTCGACACCGTTCTCAGTGAGGGCAGGTCCTATGGGGCCAACAACCATCTACAGGGTCGGACCCTGAACCTGGAATTCGTCTCCGCGAATCCCACCGGCCCCATCCACATCGGTGGAACCCGCTGGGCTGCGGTCGGCGATTCCATGGCCCGGGTCCTGGAGGCCAACGGAGCCAAGGTGGTACGTGAGTATTACTTCAACGACCATGGCACGCAAATCGACCGATTCGCCCGTTCCCTGGTTGCTGCGGCACATCATGAGCCCGTACCTGCCGATGGATACAAGGGTGCCTACATCGATGAGATCGCCCAGAGGGTGGTGGACCAGGCCAAGGCCGATGGACTGGATGTACTGGCTCTGCCCCGGGTCAGGGATGAGGACGGTGCCGAGGGTGACAGCGAGCAGCGCGAGGCCTTCCGCAGTCGGGCCGTTCCGATGATGTTCGACGAGATACGAAGGTCCATGCAGGCCTTCCGCGTTGATTTCGACGTCTGGTTCCACGAGAACAGCCTGTATGAGTCGGGTCAGGTTCAGGAGGCCATCGAAGAACTGCGCACCCGTGATGACATCTATGAGAAGGACGGAGCCACCTGGTTCCGGTCGAGCAGGTATGGCGATGACAAGGACCGCGTGGTTGTCAAATCCGATGGGAACGCCGCCTATGTGGCTGCCGACATCGCCTACTATCTGAATAAGCGCAGGCGGGAGAAGGACCCCTGTGATGAGGCCATCTACATGCTTGGGGCGGACCATCATGGCTACATCGGCAGGATGATGGCCATCTGCGCCGCATTCGGCGATACGCCGGGCGTCAACATGCAGATCCTGATTGGACAGCTGGTCAATGTGCTCAAGGACGGTCAGACCGTGCGGATGAGCAAGCGGGCAGGCAACGTGGTCACCATCGATGACCTGGTCGAGGCCGTCGGGGTGGATGCGGCCCGGTACTCCCTGGCCCGTACCGACTACAACCAGACCGTCGACATCGACCTTGACCTCCTGGCCTCCCATACCAATGAGAACCCGGTCTATTATGTCCAGTACGCCCACGCCCGGTCCAAAAACGTCGACCGGAACGCGGCCGATGCGGGCATCGAATCCGCCAAGGCCGATTTGTCCCTCCTGGACACCGAGGCGGACAACGAGGTTCTGGCCACCCTGGCCCTCTATCCAAATGTTGTGCAGACCGCCGGCGACCAGAAGGCTCCCCACCGGGTGGCCCACTACCTTGAGCAACTGGCGGGTGTGTACCATCGCTGGTACAACCTGGAGCGGGTGGTTCCCATGGAGTTGACCGGGGCGGATGATCCGGCCCGGCAGACGGACAAGAATCCCGAACCGGCCCGCGCCGCTGCCAGACTCAGGCTCAACGATGCGGTCCAGCAGGTCATTGCCAACGGTCTCGACCTCCTGGGTGTCTGCGCGCCGGACAGGATGTGACCCGAACGTCCACAGGGAGAACACGCTGCCAAGGAGGGGGTGCCGTGAGTCAACGGAAAGAAGAGGGGGCGGCCCTGGGTGATATCTGGCCGTCCGCTGTCAGGCGGGATGATGCCGGTGCAGTGGATGTCCGGAGCATCCCGGTAGAGGATCTGGCTGAGCGGTACGGCACCCCGCTCTATCTGATGGACACCTCCTTCATGGCCGACCGGGCCAGGATCTTCAGGGAGACCGCCAGCCGCAGTCTTCCCACAGCCACCACCCAGGTCAGCTACGCAGGCAAGGCCTTCCTGAGCAAGGAAGTCGTCCGGATCATGCTGGACAGGGGCCTCAACATCGATACCTGTACCCTGGGCGAGATGCTGATTGCCAAGGCAGCCGGTGCCCCCGGACGCCGCCTGGTGCTGCACGGCAACAACAAGTCCGATCGGGAGATATCCCTTGCCATAGAGGAGGGGTATGGGAAGATCGTCATCGATGCGGCCGATGAGCCGGAGCGTATAGCGGCCATAGCCCATGGCCTGGGCAGACGGGCCCGGGTCATGCTCAGGGTCACGGTGGGGGTTCATGCCGGTGGGCACGAGTACATCTCCACATCGCATGAGGACCAGAAGTTCGGCGTCCCCATGCTGGCCCCAGGGGCTGATGCCAGCCCGCTTGATCGATTTGGCGCCGGCGACGGGCAGGAATCAATGTCCCGAACAGCTGAGGCTGGCAACGGGGTCTTGTCCGCGAACTCCGCCGACCTTTTCCAAGCAGGTGCCGATAGGGCTCCGATCAATCCGGTCCTGGCCGCCGCCTTGGATACTCTGGCCAACGGTCCCGCCATCAGGGTTCTGAAGGATATCCAGGCCCATGCAGGCGACCTGGAACTGGTGGGAATCCATACCCACATCGGATCACAGATTCACGGTGACTCGGCCTTCGGGCAGGCAGCCAATCGGATGATGTTGCTCAGACGGACCTTCTGGGAGACCGACGGTTTCCTGCTGCCCGAGGTGGATTTGGGTGGCGGTTTCTCCGTTCCCTACCTGCCGGACGAGGATCGGATGGACCTGTCGGGTGCTCTTGGCGACCTGGGTCTGGCCATCGGCAGGATAAACGACCGGCTGGGTATGCCCATGCCCATCATCTCCTTCGAACCTGGCCGGTGGATTGCAGGCCCCAGCGGCATGACCCTGTATCGGGTGGGGGCGGTCAAGCCTGTACCCCTCTCGGACGGGACCGTGCGGACTTACGTGTCAGTGGATGGCGGCATGAGTGACAATATCCGCCCGGCGCTTTACGGGGCGGACTACACGGCTGTTCTGGCCAATAGGAGAGGCAGTTCGGAGACCATTCGCGCCCGGGTGGTCGGCAAGCACTGTGAGTCGGGCGATATCATCGTGCGCGATGTTTCCCTGCCCAAGGACATCCGCCGGGGGGACCTCCTCCTGGTGCCGGTGACCGGGGCCTACGGGCGGACCATGGCCAACAACTACAACCAGGTCCTGATACCGCCGGTCGTGGCGGTGGACGGGGCCGGTGACCACCTGATGCTGCGGGGGCAGGCCATGGAAGACCTGCTCGAACTGGATCAGGGCTAGAATCACACGAGCCGGAAGGCAAGGAGAACGATCATGGATGTTCGCCAGGAGTTTCTGAGGATCATGGACACGCAAAAGCTCATGGCCCTGGCCACCAGTGTCGATGGGCAGCCTGATGTGAGGATGATCGGTTTCGTCTACGACAAGGTCAACAAGGTCATCTACTTCGTCACCTATCCGAAATCGGCGAAAGTGGAGCAGATCAGGCAGAATGACAAGGTGGCTTTCACCACCCTCCCCGCAGAGAGAATCGAGTGTGTGCGGGGCGAGGGAGTGGCCAGGCCCAGTTCCCGGACCCTTGAGGAGGTGGCGCCGGTCCTTGAGGAGAAACGGCCGGGATACATGGAGCACATCAGGCCGGTCCGAGACAGGGTGGCCCTCTTCGAAATCGTCGTCGATGAGGTCAGGGTGGTCCTGTCGGATAAGCAAGACCACTTGCTGCGGGTCTGAGGTTTCGTTCATGACCGCTCCGGACCAGCAGTCTGCGGCTTAGGATGATGGATTCCGGGGGGTGGAATCATCCCCGCAGGTGTCGGATTGATTCTTTAGGATGAGGAATCACAGTACCCGGTGCCTCGGGTGCAAGCTTAAGGAGCGCACATGTCCGCGAAGCCCGAAGTCGAGTCCGATAAACCCATCCGCATAGCCCTTCTGGGGGCCGGAACCGTAGGCTCGCAGACGGCACGCCTGCTGGTAGAGGAATGCGATGACCTGGCCAGCAGGGTCGGGCGCCCACTCGAATTGGTCGGCATTGCCGTGCTGGATCCCTCCAAGGTCACGGCGGATTGGATCGACCGTTCCCTTCTGACCACCGATTCGGAGGGCCTGGTCACCCGGGCCGATATCGTCATCGAGTTGATTGGCGGCATCGAGCCGGCCAGGACCCTCCTTCTCAAGGCCATCGAATCCGGTGCCTCCGTGGTCACGGCCAACAAGGCCCTTCTTGCCCAGCACGGGCCGGAACTCTACCGGGCCGCCCAGGACCATGGTGTGGATATCTACTTCGAGGCGGCCGTTGGTGGTGCCATTCCCATCGTCCGTCCTCTGCGTGAGTCCCTGGTGGGCGACAGGATCACCAGTCTGGTGGGAATCGTCAATGGAACCACCAACTACATTCTCGACGAAATGACCACCAAGGGCCTCCAGTTCGAGGAGGCGCTGAGCGATGCCCAGGCCAAGGGGTTCGCGGAGGCCGATCCCACGGCCGATGTGGACGGTCTGGATGCGGCGGCCAAGGCCGCCATCATGGCCACATTGGCCTTCCATCGGGATGTGAGGATGGATGACGTTCCGGTTGAGGGAATCAGGTCAATCACAGCGGACGACATCGCTGCGGCCAAGGCCGAGCGTCGGGTCATCAAACTTCTTGCCGTGGCGGAGCGGACGGACCAGGGCATCTCCGCCAGGGTCTACCCGGCCCTGATTCCGGACACCCACCCGCTGGCTTCCGTCCGGGACAGCTTCAACGCGGTCTTCGTCACCGCGGAGGCGGCCGACGACCTGATGTTCTACGGACGTGGTGCCGGTGGTGCCCCTACGGCCTCCGCCGTGGTTGGTGATGTGGTCACCGAGGCAAGGCACATAGCCCAGCAGGGGATGGGACCAATCATTCCCATGTACGCCCGGATTCCCATGGCCCCGCTTGAGGCTTCGCGGGCGGCCTTCGCGGTTCGTTTCCTCATCCATGACAAGCCCGGCGTCCTGGCTGCCATCGCCCAGGTCTTCTCCCGGGAGGGAATATCCATCAACGGGGTCAACCAGGACATCAAACCCACCATGCACGATCCGGGCTACAGCGGGGAGATCCAGCAGCTCAGGGTCGTCACTCACCTCTGTGATGAAGTGACCCTGCGCCGAGTGGTCAAGCAGGTTTCCACCTTCGATTCGGTGACCGGTCAGGCATCCGTCCTGCGTGTCTTTGACCAGGATGCCCTCTGATGGGCGCGGACCGTCCCTGCGCGCGGACCGTCCGGATACGGGTGCCGGCGACCAGCGCCAACCTGGGTTCGGGATTCGATACCGTGGGCCTGGCGCTGGATTATCACGACGAGATCGTTTTCACCCGGTCGGACGACCCGGCCGACACGGGTGTCAAGGTCATCATCGAAGGGGAGGGAGAGGACACCCTTCCCAGGGATGAGACCCACCTGGTCGTCTCCGCATTCCGAAAGGCCTGCCAGGTTTTTGGCCTACCTAGGTTCGGCTTCCTCATGACTGCCCGCAATCGAATCCCGCAGGCCAGGGGCCTCGGATCCAGCGCTGAGGCCATCGTGGCCGGAATCAGCGCGGCTGCAGCCTTCGCCCACCCGGGAGGATTCTCCAGGGATGCGGTCTTCGATCTGGCTGCACGGATCGAGGGGCACCCCGACAATGTGGCGCCGGCGGTCTATGGGGGCTTGACCGTCTCCTACGATCTCATCACTGATGAGGGGGTGGGGTCACTGCCCATAGCGGGAGGGACACCCTTGACCCCCGGTTTCCATAGTCTGCGCTACCAGGTTGACCCTGCCATCAGGGCCACGGTCTTTGTGCCCGACTTCCGACTGTCCACCCAGAAGGCCCGACAGGCCCTGCCCGACCGGGTGCCTTACGCCGATGCCATTCACAACCTGTCCAGGGTCGCCCTGATACCGGGAGCATTGAACCCTTCAGGCATGGCCGACATGGGGAGTGGTCAATTCGATGGCCAGGGGAATCTCGCTGCCAGGGCCAACGCGCTCCTGTTCGCGGCCACGCAGGACCGGCTCCACCAGCCTTACCGGGCGGGACTGATGCCACCTGCGACCGATCTGATCGGCCTTTTCCGCCGGCACGGGTATGCCGCGGCGGTCTCGGGTGCCGGTCCCTGTGTCATCGTCCTTCACTACGGGGATGCTTCGGAGGACTTGAAAACCCTGGCCAAGGGTGAGCTCGAATCGGGGCATTGGCAGGTTCTGCAATTGGATGTGGACCGTAATGGGGTCCAGGTGGAGAGTGACGAGGAAGGTGACCTGATTGGCAGTTGAAACCCGGAAACCAATGGCGGCAGTACGAACCGGAGGCAACGGGGAACACGTCCCCTTCATTCTGGCCTCCCAGTCCCCTTCCCGCCAGGCGCTCCTGGTCAAGGCGGGAATCAGCCCGGTGATTCGCAAGTCCCACCTTGACGAGCCCAGGGCCTTGGAGGACGCTGCCCGGTCGCGGGGATTGAAGGCGACGGACCTGTCCATAGAGGACCGGGTCTCTGTTCTGGCAGCAGGCAAGGCGGATCTGATTCTGCATACCCTGCAGTCGGTTGTCGAAACCGAGCATCGGGTCCAGGGAGACCTGGTTGTGGTTCGGCCCCTTGATGGGCAGGCCGCTTGCCCTGCGCAGGTTCGACCCATGCAGCAGGCCGTAAGGTCCTGGTCGGGTATGGCACAGGCCAAGGTTGGCCCCCTGCTGTTGGGATGCGACTCGCTTTTCACCCTGGACGGGCGAATTCTTGGAAAGCCCCACAGGCCGGAGATTGCCATGGAGCGGCTCATGGCCATGCGGGGCCGCACCGGCACATTGGTCACCGGACACTGTCTGATTGATGTGGCTACAGGGCGTCGGGTTCAGGGTGTCAGCCGGGCCAAGGTCTCATTCGGGCACTACGACCAGGCCGACATGGAGGCCTATATCGCCAGTAGAGAGCCCTTGGAGGTGGCTGGTTCCTTTACCTTGGAGGGCCTTGGGGGTGCTTTCATCACCGGAATCGAGGGTGACCCCAGCGGGGTTATGGGGCTGAGCATGCCCACCCTGCGTTCCATGGTCGAGGAATTGGGATTGCACTGGGCCGACCTCTGGGATCCCGTCCTGGTCGGGGCCGAGGAGCCGGTGGAAACCTATGCCGATCCGGCCGGTGTAGTCCCACCCGAGGGGAATGTCCACCAACCGGGAGACGGGTGGGTGAAGTGTGCCTGCGGAAAGCAGCATTGGGGGCTGAATGGGGCGGCCGGTGTTCTCCTGGCCAGGCGTGACAAGCAAACCGGTGCGGTGACCGATGTCCTCCTTCAGCACCGAGCCAAGTGGAGCGCCGAGGGTGGCACCTGGGGTGTGCCGGGCGGGGCCATATCCGATGGGGAGAACCCCCTGGAGGGTGGCCTGCGTGAGAGCTATGAGGAGGCCGATATCCACCCGGAGGATATCCAGGTGGTCGGCTCCCACCGTGAGGATCACGGCCCATGGGGGTACACAACCATCCTGGCCTTCGAACGTCCCGGACATCGGGTGAGTCCGCATATGAACGATGACGAGAGCATTGAATTGGCCTGGGTTCCGGTCGACCAGGTCGATTCGCGTCCCCTCCTGGGTGCCTTTGGCCAGGACTGGCCCAACTTCCGTCGCCGACTCGAAGGGCTGGCTGCCCGGAACTGAACCGGTCCAGGACCCTCTACGGACTCCCGGTCGGTCTCAGCCGAGGGCGATGGCGATCAGGGCGATGACAACCGGCGAGGTTACCGTGCTGACCAGGATTCCATCCCGGGCAAAGGTGGTGCCCACGTTATACCTGGCCGCGTAGTTGTAGACGTTCTGACCGGTGGGCAACGCGGCAAGAACCACGCACCCGTAGAGCTCGGCACCGCGGAAGCCCATGACGAACCAGGCCAGGAAAAAGGCGATGAGGGGCATGACCAGGTTCTTGAGGATGACCACGGTCAGAGTGGCCCGACGGTTGGTTTCCTTGCCGAATGGTCTGGAGCCGCGCAGGGACATACCGAAGGCCATCAGGATCATGGGGACGGCCGAGGCGCCGATCATGTCGATGGGCTTGAAAACGAAGTCGGGGATGACGTAGTGCCCGACACCGGCACTGATGGCCGAGACCAGGATGCCTCCCAAAGAACCGATCAGGATTGGTTGTTTCAACGGCTGCTTGGCGATGGTCTTCAGGGAGAGCCTTCCGGTGGTCGACGCGTCCAGCACGGTCAGGCCGATGGGTGTGAAGATGGCCTGCTGCATGACCAGGATGGGGGCGACCAGGGTGGGATTGCCCAGGATGTAGGTGGCAACCGGCAGACCGATGTTGTTGGAGTTCAGATACAGCGAATTCAGGACTCCGATTGTGGTGTTCGCCGCATCCATATGAAGGGAGACGGCATTGATGATGACGAAGACGAGTCCCACGGCCGCCGCCGAGAAGAAGGCCACAATGATGCTGGGATGGAAGATGACACTGAGCCGTTGCTTGGAGAGGATGGCGAACATCAGGCAGGGGGTGGAGACGAAGAAGGAGAACTTGTTCAGCACCATCTGCGCCGAGGGGCCTCCGATATGGAATCGAGCCGCCACGTAGCCTACGGCGATGACGACACCGATGATGAAGAAGCCTTCCATGGCGCTGAGCAGACCGGGCATCTTTATTGTTCACCAACTCCCAAAATCGTGGTCGTGCGGACGATGGCAGGCAGAGGCTGCGCCACCGGGCACACCTATTCTGCCACCCGGGCACCAGGTTCGTCAGGGATGTTCCACGCACGAGAAGCCATCCAAGGCTTGGAAGCTCATTCCGCCCCGGAGCCATCTGCCTATAGCATGGTCGTATGAATACGATCCCGCAGGATAAGACACCCCACCAGTTCGGTTCACAGGTGGAGGGGCTCCTGGACGGCACCGCAAACCTGCCTCGGCAAGAGGCCCTGGCCCTGATACTGGAGCGGATGGTGGCCACGGCCTCGGTCAGCGATGAGGAGGGCCCTCTGGCGGACGCGGTCCAGTCCGCGCTCGCGACCTGCCCTGGTTGGCGGGTCGACAGGCTGGGAGACACGGTAGTGGCGAGGACCGACCTGGGTAGGGACCACAGGATCGTCATGGCCGGGCATCTGGACACGGTCCCCATCAATGCGAATATGCCTCCGCGGTGGCTGGAGCCCGGGGATTCTGAAATCAGACCCGACGTGGCCGAAGCCCACCCGGATTCCCGGGTACTCTGGGGGAGGGGCACCGCAGATATGAAGGCCTCGGATGCGGTCATGCTCCACCTGGCCGTCACAATCGACAATCCGGACTACGACCTGACCCTGGTCTTCTATGACCATGAAGAGGTGGCGGCCGAGAAGAATGGCCTGGGCAGGGTGGTGTCCGCCCACCCCGACTGGGTTCGAGGAGACTTCGCCATCATCGGTGAGCCGACCAATTGCGGAATCGAAGCGGGCTGCAACGGGACCATGCGCTTCGACGTGGTAACCCACGGGGTGTCCGCCCACTCAGCCAGGGCGTGGATGGGCAGCAATGCCATCCATGCCGCGGCCCCCATCCTGGCGAGGCTTGAGTCCTACCGGCCCCGGACCGTCACCGTGGATGGACTGGACTACCGGGAAGGCCTCAACGCCACAATGATCAGCGGGGGGACCGGAACCAACGTCATACCTGACTCCTGCAGGGTCCACGTCAATTACAGGTTCGCACCCGACAAGAGTCTGGCCGAGGCCAAGGCCCTGATGATGGGTGCCGCTGCGGGGGCGGAACTGGGCAAGGGTGAGCACCGGGCAACCGGAGGGGTCTTTGAGGGGTTCGATATCGAGATGCGCGACGAATCCCCGGCCGCCCGTCCCGGGCTTGCTTCTCCTTGGGCCCGCTCCCTGACGGACCTGATTGCCGGGGTCAATGGATCAACTCCCCGGCCCAAGCTGGGGTGGACCGATGTGGCCAGGTTCTCCGCCCTGGGTATCCCCGCCGTCAACCTGGGTGCCGGGGACCCCCTTCTTGCCCATAAGGCCGATGAACAGGTTCCCCTCGATGATTTGGTTTCACTGGAGTCAATCCTGGTCTCCTGGCTCAAAGAACGCGATTAGTTTAGTTTTGTGTCATACTAGATAGCGGTGGTTCTGCCTGACCACTTGAAGTGTAGGCGTTGATCCCCCTGCTTGGATCCTTCCGAATCCATGCAGGCGATGGTGTCCGCCCACGCCAGGAAGACTTTTTTCGAAGGCGTACCGACCTGCGCACCCCCGGGGTGGGCGGCCACAGTGAGAGTGTGGCGTGACAGGGTGTCGGAGCCGTGAGCGCGGTTCGAGTCAGCGTGCCGCAAGGAGCATAGTGCCCAGGAACAAGAACGAGGACAGTCAGGAAGACTCCTCAGCAAACTCAATGCAGACCAGTCAGCAGGCGTCCGACCAGCCTCAGGCCGAAAAGGGAACAACCCGGCGTCGCCGCAGTGGCAGGCGTGTGGTGCGCGTGGCCGGTGCGGCCGGCGCCCATGTGCCCGTCCAGGTCGAGGCCGATGAGCATGAGGAGGCGACCTCCGACAAGGGGCGTCGTCGCCGTGTCAAGGTCCAGGACGATGGTGGGGATACCCGTTCGGAGTCCGTCTCCCGTCGCCGGTCACGCAGGAATGATCCGGAACAGGAACCGGGCCTGAGCGAATCGCAGGCTTCGGACAGGGATGTGGCCGAAGAGGACGCGGAGGCACCTACCTCCCGGCGCCGTAAGGTGCAGACCAGGTCCCGCAGGTCAGCCCGCACCAAGACCTCGGAATCGACTGAATCCGGTTCCCGCAGCCGTTCCGACGCTGGCCGTGATGTCGAAGACGGGCGGGATGACCGCCAGGAACGTGCTCTGGAGGCCGTGGAATCCCTGACCGGTACCGATCCGGGGGATGATGATCAGGACCGCAAGTCCAGATCGACCAGGTCCCGGTCCCGTTCGTCTCGTTCCGGTTCGTCCCAGTCGGCACCGGCCCGGCCCATGACCTCCCTCCTCTTCCAGGAGCCGGTGATTCCGGTGGTGCAGGATGACGATGACGAGCCCGTCATGGAGGATGACGAAGAACCGGCACCCACCAGGTCATCCCGCAGGTCCAGGAGCCGCCGCTCCCGCAATGCCATCGACCATGAGCCTCTGGCAGAGGACGAGGAGCGTCCTGAATCGGGATCCCGTCGGTCGCGAAGGCTCAACGCCGAGGAGCGTCGTGCCGCCGATGAGGTGGAGCAGATCGAGGAGGACCTCGACCACGAGGGCATCACCTTCATCAACGATGAGGACGAGAGTGAGGAGGAGGTCACCTCCCGCTCTTCCAGGCGACGTCGTCGCGGCAAGAGCGAGCGCACCCATGAGGAGGAATCCGAGAAGTCCGGTTCTCGTCGCAATCGCCGCTCGCGGGACCATGAAAGCGAAGAGGAGGAAGAAGGGGGGCTGACCCGTCGACGCAGGCGGAGGCGCGGCTCCAAGTCTTCCGATTCCGAAGGTGAGGAGACCGGCGGTACCCGGCGCTCCCGCAAGCAGCAGTACATCGACGAAATCACGGATATCGAAGGATCCACCCGCCTGGAGGCCAAGAAGCAGCGTCGGCGCGACAACCGTCGCGAGCGTTCGCGCCAGTCCCAGTTGGTGGAGCAGGACTTCCTGGCCCGCCGTGAGAGTGTCAACCGGCTCATGGTGGTGCGTGAAAAGGAACAGCACACACAGATTTCGGTCATTGAGGACGACATCCTGGTGGAGCACTATGTCTCCGACATACAGGAGGTCTCCACGGTCGGCAACGTCTACCTGGGGCGGGTTCAGAACGTCCTGCCCAGCATGGAGGCGGCCTTTGTCGATATCGGACAGGCCCGCAACGGCGTTCTCTACGCGGGTGAGGTCAACTGGGACACCACCCGTCTGGAGGGGCAGCCCCGACGTATCGAGCTGGCCTTCAAGTCCGGTGATCCGGTCCTGGTCCAGGTCACCAAGGATCCGATCGGGCATAAGGGCGCCCGTCTGACCTCCCAGGTGACCCTGGCCGGACGTTTCCTGGTCCTGGTGCCCTCCGGGGGCATGACCGGCGTCAGCCGCAAGCTGGCCGACCATGAGCGCTCCCGTCTGAAGGGGATCATCTCACGCATCGCCCCCAAGGACATGGGGGTCATCATCCGCACCGCGGCCGATGGTGCCAGCGAGGAGGCCCTGACCAAGGACCTGGAGAACCTCCAACGCCAGTGGGAGGAGATCGAGTCCAAGCGCAAGGAGTTCCTGCACGGCAAGCGGCCCAAGCTCCTTCAGGGCGAACCCGATGTTGCCATCCGTGTGGTGCGGGATATCTTCAACGATGATTTCGCCAGTCTTGTCGTCCAGGGCGATCGGGTCTATGACCGGGTCGAGAACTACCTGGACACCATGGCCCCCGATCTCAGGGACAAGCTGGTGGGGTGGGACCCGTCCGAGCATGAGGGCAAGGACGTGTTCGACAAGTGGGGCATCGACAGCCAGCTGCGCAAGGGAATGGAGCGTCAGGTCTACCTGCCCTCCGGCGGTTCCCTGGTCATCGACCGTACCGAGGCCATGACCACCATCGATGTCAACACAGGACGATTCATCGGCAGGGGCAAATCCTTGGAAGAGACCGTGACCAGGTGCAACCTGGAGGCCTCCGAGGAGATTGCCCGCCAGCTGCGTCTGCGCGACATCGGCGGCATGATCATGATCGACTACGTGGATATGGTCATGCCGGCCAACCGCGACCTGGTGCTTCGCCGTCTGGTGGAGTGCCTGGCCCGGGATCGCACCAAGCACCAGGTGGCCGAGGTCACCTCTCTGGGTCTGGTCCAGATGACCCGCAAGCGGGTGGGCCAGGGCCTGGTCGAAGCCTTCTCCGAGGAGTGCCCCACCTGCCATGGGCGCGGGTTCATCCTCCATGATGAACCGACCATCTCCGCCTCCTACGACGACCCCTATGCCGTCAAGGGCGGGGATCCCTTCGTCAAGACCAATAAGCACAGCCACAATGCGCCGGCCAAGGAGAGCACGACCACCGGTTCCACCCCCGCTGTCAAGGCCAAGCTGGCCAGGATCGCGGCAGCCGCCCAGGCCGCTGCAGACGAGGACGTGCAGGACGATGACGAGATGGAGGCCACGAATCCGCTGGATGTCGGCAAGGAGTCGTAAGCTGAAACCCGTTTTGCGATCGGGTGAACGCATTTGACGATGCAGAGTGTTTGATTATATAGTAGTTAGCTGGTGTTCGGACTGAGGTTGCGGGCACGCTCAGCTTTAGACAAACAGGCAAGGTAGGGTTATGTACGCGATTGTGAAGGCCGGAGGCCATCAGGAGAAGGTCCAGGTCGGTGACCTGATCGAGGTCAACCGTCTGGGCGCCAAGAAGGGCGAGTCGGTCGAGTTCCCGGTCGCGCTGGTCGTCGATGGAGCCAAGGTGACCATGGCCGCCAAGGATCTGGCCAAGATCTCCGTCAAGGGCGAGATTGTGGACGATGAGGCCAAGGGCCCCAAGATCAACATTCAGAAGTTCAAGAACAAGACCGGTGTTGCACGCCGCAAGGGTCACCGTCAGAAGCTGTCCGTGGTCAAGATCACGGCCATTGCCTGATCAGGGTCGAAGAGCTTAGGAAAGGAATCCAGACATGGCACATAAGAAGGGCGCGTCCAGCTCTCGGAACGGGCGCGATTCGAATCCTCAATACCTGGGTGTCAAGAAGTTCGGCGGCGAGGCCGTCGTGGCGGGCAACATCATCGTCCGTCAGCGTGGCACCAAGTTCCACCCCGGTCAGAATGTGGGTCTGGGCAAGGACCACACCCTCTTCGCACTGGTGGATGGCGAGGTCAGGTTTGCCGAGCGTCGTGACCGCAAGGTCGTTGACGTCGTCACGGCCTGAGCTGGCTTCAAGACTTCAGCCGCGCCCGGTAAGGACGCGGCTTTTTTCATTATTCGGACGGCGACCGCTTGGTCGGAGAGCATAGAGGTTGGTTGGAATGAGTGCATTCGTGGATCGTGTCACCGTCCATGTCAAGGGTGGCGACGGCGGGAATGGGGCGTCCTCCATACGTCGTGAGAAGTACAAGCCACTGGCGGGACCCGACGGTGGCGACGGCGGGCATGGTGGATCGGTCATTCTGGAGGCCGATACCAATGCCACCAGCCTTTTGGACTACCGCTTCCTCCCCCACCGCAAGGCCGACTCGGGCACCATGGGTCTCGGCGGCGACAAGGACGGCAGCCGTGGCCAGGACCTGATTCTGCCGGTTCCGGTGGGCACGGTGGTGTTCACCGCCGAAGGTCGCGAGGGCGAAACCAAACATCCAGGCAAACGACTGGCCGACCTGAATCATCCGGGAGACCGGTTCGTTGCCGCCCAGGGCGGCATCGGCGGCCTGGGTAATCGGTCACTGGCCAATAAGGCCCGGCGCGCACCCGGATTCGCCCTCCTGGGTGAACCTGGTCAGGACAGGGACCTGGTCCTGGAACTCAAGTCGATAGCGGATGTGGCCCTGGTGGGCTTCCCCAGTGCCGGCAAGTCCAGCCTGGTGGCAGCCATGAGCTCGGCAAAGCCCAAAATCGCCGATTACCCCTTCACCACCCTGGTTCCCAATCTGGGTGTGGTCCAGGCCGGGGATGAGCGGTTCACCATGGCCGACGTTCCCGGGCTGATACCCGGCGCCTCGCAGGGCAAGGGTCTGGGCCTGGAGTTCCTTCGCCACATTGAGCGAACCGAGATCATCGCCCATGTGATTGACTGCGCCACCCTGGAGTCGGACAGGGACCCGATCAGCGACTACCGCGCTCTGGAGGACGAGCTGGCCAAGTACGCTGATCAGCTGGAGCTGCCCTTGGGGGTTATCCCTATCGAGAAGCGCCCCCGGGTGGTCATTCTCAACAAGGCCGACCTGCCCGAGGCCCGGGAGTTGGCGGAGTTTGTCCGCCCTGAATTCGAGCGCATGGGGTTGAAGGTCTTCGTGGTCTCCACCGCCTCCCACCAAGGGCTCAACGAACTGGGCTACTACCTGGCCGCTCTGGTGGCCCACCTGCGTGGCAAGCTCAAGGCCCAGGCCGCTGAGGAGGAGGCCAGGGTGGTCATTCGCCCCCTGGAAACCCATAAGGGCCGCAGGGGTGATGCCAACGGTGCGTTCACCGTGGAGCGGAAGCAGAACCGCAACGGGGAGCACTGGTTCCAGGTTCGTGGTGAGAAGCCGGAACGCTGGGTCCGTCAGACCAACTTCGACAACGAGGAGGCTGTGGGCTTCCTGGCCGACCGCCTGGCCGGTCTGGGAGTCGAGGACGCACTGCGACGTGAAGGCGCCCGGCCCGGTGATGAGGTCAGGATTGGACCCGGGGATGACGCCATGGCCTTCGATTGGGACCCGACCATCGCAGCCGGTGCCGAGATGTTGGACGGTACTCCCCAGATCGCCCGAGGCAAGGATATTCGCCTGGAGGAGACCGAGGGGCGCACCCGCCGCCGGACCAACAGCCAGCGACGCGAAGAGTACCACCGGATGATGGATGCCCGCCAGGCTGTGCGTGAAGTGATGGATCAGGAGCGGAAGGCCGGTCACTGGGCTGACCCCTCCGTGGCCGACGATCCCCACGATCTGGAAGGGCTCCTGGGTCGGCCTGGAGCCGACGATCGGGCGGACCAGGCCGAGGAAGAGGACTGAGCAGCCATGGCCGCGCCCAGTCAGGATGAAATCCGGGCCAGGGTGGCCCAGGCCTGCACGATAGTGGTCAAGGTGGGTTCCAGCTCATTGACCACCCCCGATGGGCACCTGGACCCCACCCGCCTGGATGCGCTGGTCGGGGCCCTGGCATCGGCCGCCAATGATGGGGCCAGACTGGTCCTGGTGACCTCTGGAGCCATCGCAGCCGGGTTCGGGCCCCTGGGTTTCCGCTCGCGGCCCGATGATGTGGCCACCCAGCAGGCCACCGCCTCGGTGGGCCAGGTACTCCTCATGGCCCGGTACGAGGCCGCCTTTGCCAGACGGGGACTGAAGGTCGGTCAGATTCTGATTACGGCCCGCGATACCACCCTGGCCGTTCAATACCGCAATGCCCGGCGGACCCTCTGCCGCCTGCTTGATTTGGGGGTCATCCCCGTAATCAACGAAAACGATGCTCTTGCCAGCAACGAGATCCGATTCGGTGACAATGACCGCCTTTCGGCGCTGATCGCCAACATCGTCAGTGCCGACGCCCTGGTTCTGCTGACCGATGTGGATGCGCTGTATACCGCTCCTCCGAGTCATCCGGAGGCCAGACGGATCGAATTCGTCCCCGACGTGGACGAGGCCATGAATCAGGTTGATGCGGCTGGGTCCTCCTCGGGCCTGGGCACGGGAGGGATGACCACCAAACTGGATGCCGCCAGAATGGCCGCTTCCTCGGGAATCCCCGTGGTCCTGGCCAGGGCCGACCAGGCCGGGCCGGCCCTGGCCGGGGATCGTGTAGGCACCCTCTTCGCTCCGATACATCGACGGGGGTCCTCGAACAGACTCTGGATTAAATACGCATCCCGCCCTCAGGGGGGGTATGTGGTGGATGCGGGCGCGGTCGAGGCAATTCGTGGTGGTCGTGCCAGTCTCCTGGCAGCGGGAACGGTCAGTGTCAGAGGCGGTTTTTCGGCCGGCGACCCGGTCTGGATATGGGACCGGTCCGGTACCCGGCTGGCAAAGGGGCTCTCAGGATACGACTCCGAGGAGGCGGAGGAGATGCTGGGCATGACCACAGCGGACCTTCGAAGAAGGCAGGGGGCGCATTTCGCCCACCCCTTGGTCCACCGGGATTCCCTGGTCCTTATCTAAGGAAACCGGGGCTTGGGCGGTACGATGGGAACCATGAGCATGGCTGAATGGCAGACCCTAAGCAACCGTATCGATTCCGTAGCGCCCAGTGCCACCTTGGCCGTGGACTCCAAGGCCAAGGCCATGAAGGCCCAGGGAATCGATGTAATCAGCTTCGGGGCGGGCGAGCCCGACTTCCCCACTCCGGACTTCATTGCCCGTGCCGCCTCGCAGGCCTGCCTGGACCCGCGCAATCACCGGTACACACCCACGGCAGGCCTGCCTGAACTTCGTCAGGCCATAGCCGACAAGACTGAACGCGACTCGGGTTATGCCGTGACGCCCGACCAGGTGGTGGTCACCAACGGCGGCAAACAGGCCGTCTACGAGACCTTCCAGATACTGCTCAATCCGGGAGACCAGGTCATCATCCCCGCCCCCTATTGGACCAGCTACCCCGAAATGGTCACCCTGGCCGGTGGGGAGCCGGTACCGGTCCTGAGCGGAGCCGATCAGGGCTACCTTCCCTCCCTGGATGCACTGGAGGCGGCGAGGACCGAGCGAACCAAGGCCATCATCGTCAATACCCCTTCCAACCCCACGGGGGTCGTTTGGGATGATGATCTGGTCAGGGCCATAGGCCAGTGGGCTTTGGAACATCGCATATGGGTCGTCAGTGATGAAATCTACGAGCACCTGACCTACGATGGCGCTCACACTCCTTATCCGGGTGCCTTGGTGCCGGAGCTGCGTGACCAGTTGATTGTCCTGAACGGGGTGGCAAAGACCTACGCCATGACCGGATGGCGTGTCGGGTGGATGGTGGCCCCGACCGCGGTATCCAAGGCGGCAGGCAAGCTCCAGGGGCACATGACCTCCAACGTGGCCAATGTCTCCCAGCGAGCCGCCCTGGCAGCCATTCAGGGTCCCATGGACGCGGTGAAGACCATGGGCAGGGCCTTTGCCCACCGCCGTAAGTCCATCATGGTCGCCCTGAATCAGGTGCCGGGGGTCGAGTGTCCTGAGCCCAAGGGCGCCTTCTATGCCTTCCCTGATGTAACAGGTCTCCTGAACCGTCCGCTTGGGCCTCATGGGACCATCAGCCGGACCTCGTCCGACCTGGCCGCCGCGATCCTGGAGGAGACCCATGTGGCCGCAGTGCCTGGAGAGGCTTTCGGGGCCCCGGGCCATCTGCGTTTCTCCTATGCCCTGTCCGACCAGGATCTGACCGAGGGGATGCGACGGTTCCAGGCGTGGATCGGAGCTTGATTCGGGGTCTTGCCGGTACGATGACGGCACGCGGTTGGACTCAGACCACCCTTTGGGCTAAACTAGCGATTTGGCGGTTTTTCTCCAATAGAGGAGGCGGTTTCGTCTCCTTCGAGTACTGTTGAGAGAAGTTCCGATAGGGAAGTGGCGCAATTGGTAGCGCAACGGTCTCCAAAACCGTAGGTTGTGGGTTCGAGTCCCGCCTTCCCTGCTAAGTGTTGCAGCCGGCAGTGCACGACAGTGAAGGACAGTAGACCATGGCAAAGAAAGAAGACAAGCCAAACTTCTTCATGCGTATCGGTCTGTTCATCAAACAGGTCATCGATGAGATTCGCAAGGTGGTCGCTCCCACCGGGAAAGAGCTCCTGGGCTGGTCCGTGGCGGTCTTCATCTTCGTCCTCCTGCTCATGCTCTTCGTGACTGCTCTGGACTTCGGACTGGGTAAACTGGTCTTCCTCATATTCGGCTGAAGCGAAACAAGGTAGAAGGTGGAGTAATCCATGAGTGATGATCTGACGACTGAGGGTCTGGGCGACGATTTGGCCCAGGAACCGCAGGATACGGTCCCGGCCGTTGCCGAGGGGGAGAGTGCTGCCCCGATTCAGGATCAGCCTGTCGACCAGTCGGCTCAGGATGATGCCGCCCCCGCCACCGACCAGGCCCAGGGTGGCCAGGCCGATGAATCGGCGCCGGAGTCCGCGGACGCGGATACCGCCGATCAGGAGGATGCCGGGCAGAAGGCCGTTGATGAGTTCTCCAAGAAGCTGCGCACGCTCGAAGGCAAGTGGTACGTTCTCCACACCTATTCCGGGTATGAGAAGCGGGTAAAGGCCAACGTCGAGTCCCGTATCGTGTCCTTCGGTCTTGAAGACCAGATCTTCCAGGTTGAGATTCCCATGGAAGAGGTCGAGAAGCACACCGACAAGGGCAAGAAGGTCGTCACCCGCGTCAGGGTTCCCGGGTACGTGCTCATCCGTATGTGGCCTGACGAGAATGCCCGCCGCATCATTCGTGATACCGAAGGTGTCACCGGATTCGTCGGCCCCAGCAAGGAGCCTGCGCCTCTGTCCCGCAAGGAAGTCGTGCGTATGATGGCCCCGATGATTGCCTCCGAGGCCCTGAAGGCTGCAGGCGACAAGCCCGAGGCCGCCAAGAAGCGTACCGTGGAGGTCTCCTACGCCGTGGGCGACCAGGTCACCGTCACCGACGGACCCTTCGCCACCATGGCCGCAGTGGTCTCCGATGTGGAGCCGACCACACAGAAGCTGACCGTACTGGTCTCGATCTTCGGTCGTGACACCCCGGTTGAGTTGGGCTTCGATCAGGTCGAGAAGATCTCCTGACCGTAATATCGGCCACGACCGGTTACGGTCGTCGGTACGTGTCATAATCAACAAGCTTGTGTGCCCCGTAGGGGGTGCATGCGGAAAGAACAAGTTGCGGGAGGAGGCTTAGGCCTCCGACATCACCGCTTCATAGAAAGAAGAACCAGCAATGGCTGCAAAGAAGAAAGTCACCGCGCTGATCAAGGTGCAGATTGAGGCCGGCAAGGCCAATCCTGCCCCGCCGCTGGGTCCTGCACTGGGTTCCCATGGCGTTAATATCATGGACTTCTGCAAGCAGTACAACGATGCCACCAAGGACAAGATGGGTCAGGTCATCCCCTGCATCATCAGCGTCTATGAGGATCGTTCCTTCACCTTCATCACCAAGACCCCGCCGGCTGCGGATCTGCTCCGCAAGGCCGCTGGCGTGGCCAAGGGTGCCGGCAACCCGCTGACCACCAAGGTGGGATCCGTCTCCAAGGCCCAGGTCCGCGAGATTGCCGAGACCAAGATGGAGGATCTCTCGGCTCGCGATATCGAGGCCGGTATGAAGATCATCGAAGGCACCGCCCGTTCCATGGGCATCACCGTCACCGACTGAAATTGTTGTGAGCGGTAGGGCATACGCTTGCCCGCACCGCGACTGCTGATAGGAGAAGCAGATGACCAAGCGTTCCAAGAAGTATCGCGAAGCGGCCGAGAAGGTCGATCGTACCAACCTGTACAGCCCCGAAGAGGGTCTGGCCCTGCTCAAGGGCATGCCCAAGCGTGGGTTTGACGAGACCGTCGAGGCCGTCTACCGGCTGAACGTCGATCCCCGTAAGGCCGATCAGCTGGTCCGTGGCACCGTGAGCCTGCCCAACGGCACCGGCAAGACCGTTCGTGTTCTGGTCTTCGCCCGTGGCCCCCAGGCAACTGCTGCCACCGAGGCCGGTGCCGACGTGGTCGGCGATGACGAGTTGGTGACCAAGGTCGCCGGCGGCTTCCTCGACTTTGATGCCGTGGTGGCCACCCCCGACATGATGGGCAAGGTCGGCCGCCTGGGCCGCGTCCTCGGTCCCCGTGGCCTTATGCCCAACCCCAAGACCGGCACCGTCACCATGGATGTGGCCAAGGCCGTCTCCGAAATCAAGGCCGGACGTATCGAGTTCCGCGTCGACAAGAACGGCAACCTGAGCTTCCCCGTGGGCAAGGTCTCCTTCGACGAGAAGGCCCTGGCCGAGAACTTCCACGCCGTTGATGAGGAAGTCAAGCGCATGAAGCCGGCCACCGTCAAGGGCCGCTACATCACCAAGGCCACCCTGACCACGACCATGGGCCCCGGTGTTCCCCTGGACATCGCCCTGCTCTGAGTCGGGTGCTCGGGGCGTGTCCCCGGCATAGATATCGTAAGGACGGAAGGCTGTACGGCCTTCCGTCCTTTTTGTTGCCCGCCGTGTGTTTTCCGGCTCCGACCTCATCTGCTTCCGGTTGCCGACCGTGCTCGGGTGCTGACACCTGCTGTTTTGCCGAGGACTTCAGAAGGTTCACCACGGTCCTGGTGCCAAGGCGGTTAGTTCCTCCGAGTTCCTTCCCGGTCCGGAGAGCAATCGTCCTGATTGGCTCCGGCAAGGACGTGTCGGCGTTCGCAGGACATGGCCAGTATCAGGAATGGTACGACCATGGCCACAGGAAGCATGTGGCGTTCGAAATTGTTGGCCGGTGCCGTGACCATGACCCCCATGATTAGCAGGAGGGGAAGGAATTCGAGGAGGTGGCGCCATCGCCCGGCGCTCAGCCAGGCGGCAATCAGAATCAGAGCCAGAGTCACCCAGAAATTCCCCTGGGCTATCCAGCCCAGTACGGGTATGCTGGCCCAGGTTCTGGCTGCACCAGTGACACCGTTCCTCCAATCGCGGCACCAGTACTGAATCCAGGTGCTGGACTCCTGGACGTAGGAGTTGTTCAGGTAATACGACATGGCCACATAGGCCGAATCGTTGACGTCGAAGTAGCCGTAGCACTCGGCCATGAGGGCATCCAGGTAGGGAACGGCGTGCCCCTTGGCCAGGTTGAGCCAGGCCTTGTTGAACTTCTTCATCTGGTCGTCCGTGACCGTGCGCCACTTGTAGACAATCAGTTTGGGCTGGTTCCCGGATGACTTGACCCGGTCGGCCTCCCAGGGTGTGTAGTTGGAAGCGGCCGAATCCAGGTCAAGGATGGGGTCCAGATCCTGTCTGGTCTGACTGTCGATGCCAGACGGGTCCACTCTGGCTACTCTGGCCACCTGCTGGAGCTGGATGCTCTTACTCTCTATCGGGTCGCCCTTGATGACGTGCCCGGCCCCTTCCAGGCCACTGACCAGGGCCGTGAAGGCCATCGCGGGCAGGAGGAGGCAGATCAGATAGGTCTTCCAGTACCGGCGGAGCATAATCAAGGCCAGCACAATCTGGGCGATGACAATGTAGATGCCGTACTTGGCGCTGATCAGCATAATCAGGGTACTGACAGCCAGGCCGACAAGTGTTCTGGGGCTGGCGAAGGGGTGGTTGCCGGCCCCGTCCTGCCTGATGGCCTGGTACCAGATGCCGAACCACCAGACGAAGGAGAATGCGAAGAGGGGGGACTTCGTCAGGCTGATTGAGCTGAAGACGTTGAAGGGGCAGATCAGGAAGAAGAGGATGACCAGGGTCCGGGCCAGGGGTCCCGCCCGATAGGCATCGGGGTCCGTCACCGCCGTGTTCATACGGCAGCTGCTGTCGTCCGGGTGCCCTCCTGTGAAGAACCGGTTGGCTGTGACGGAACAGCAGAAGGCCCCGAAAACGAGTTGCAGGCCTGCCAGGAGAACGATTCCCGCATCATATGAACCAGTGAGTCGCTGGGAGGCCAGGGCCGTCATCCCGTAAAAGAAGGTCAGAACCAGGTTGTGCTGGTCGGTCAGGAAGGTCGGCTCGGACGGCCAGAGGTAGTGGCCGATGGGGTAGACGTCCATCTGGGTGAAGGCGTTGCCGCCGTATTGGGGCACGTCACCGCGCAACTGCAGAATCCAGTTGGAGCATTCGGCAATCTGGGCATAGAGGTCGGCTCCGTAGGCTGCCAGCAGGGTCACCAGGGCCCAGGACCATCCGATGACCAGGAGGCACATGATGGGTTTCCATCCCCGGGTCTGCCGCATGATAAAAGACCGGTAGGCCCTGCCTGCGGACCGAAGTCGCTTCCGCTCCGAGAGGGAGGCCCGAAGCTTCCCGATGGCCCTTCCAACGGCTCCATCCGATCTCCTCAACATGGACAGGGGAGACTCACCGCCGTAGAGAAGGTGTCTGACCAAGGCGACGAGGCCCAGGCAAACGGCCAAAGTGCACAGGAGAATCAGGGCATTCTGCCAGCCGAACTCGGCCATGGATCCGCTGCGGCGGTAGATAGGACCCACCGAGGTGCACCAGGCTATCCAGAGACAGATGAGAAAGGCCAGCACCCGGCCCAGAATGGTGCCGGGAGAATTCCGATGGTCACGCAGAGAGTTGGCGCTGGTGCCTGTGTCTGCTGCCAAGTGGTCCCCCTTGTGGATGGAGTGTGTGGTTCGAACCATGCAATTCTACCTTTGGACCACAATCCTGAGATGGTGGTGTCTCCCGTCGGTACGATTTGCTCAAAAGGACACATGATTTGTGAAAAAAGTATCAAATTGAATGACCGGTTTTGTTGATTCCCGGTTTTCGGTGACCGTGCATGACTTATAGTTAGGGATGTGCCTCATCAGAATACCGAGTGGCAACCATCGGCATCGCTGCGCAGTGGTGTTGTGTCTTTTATCGCGGTGCTCGATACCGTTGATTCGACCAATACCCCTCTGGCCCATGCTCTGGGAACCTGTCTGTATTCAGACGCGCGCCAACGGGTGGAGAAGCCGTTTGGGGATGACACGTCCACAACAGACGCGGGGACGGCGAAGGGGTTTGTAGTTCCTGGCACACGAGGGAAAGCCGAAGATACGCCTCGAAAAGATGCCCGCGAGGGCATTGCTACGGCTGAGAGATATGAGGGAAGAGCCGCAAGTAGAGGTACTCGGCGATGGCCCGGCACCGGGCCTTGTAATCCGCCACGTAGTGTGGTTGTTGATGTACAGGTTCGGTGCCGCGGTCGTCTCGACCGTGACAGGGGCAACCAGGCTGGTTGATTCCTTTTCTCCGTAAGTCGTGCCCCTCCCTGCCCCTTCAAGGTGTTCTACATTCAGGGACCGGCTTTTCATGGGGTGGCAGTGATGCGCAAGCACTGCCAGAGCCCGCTCCACTGGCCCATTGAATACCGCCGCTTTCATGAGGACGGTCATGGCTATACCCCCCCCCCATTCGCGTACCCAGAAAGGCTGGTACAATATTCGACGTTGCGAAGGGAAGTGTACGTGGTGACAGGATCTGGGGAATCGTCCCCTGGCCGGGTTCGAGGTTCATCGGGCGAAGTACGGAACTCCAGCTTCGAACTGTTGCGCATCCTTGCCATGTTCATGATCCTCCTGCACCATTATGTAATCCACAACCCTTTTCCCGTCTATGACGAGCCCGCTTCGGTCAACCAGTTCATATATACCTGCTTCATGCCCCTGGGCAAGGTTGGGGTAGACATCTTCTTTGGCATATCAGCCTGGTTCCTCTGTCAAAACCCTGATTTGAGCCCCAGGAAATCCCTGAAGCGCATTTGGGTGCTGGAACGGCAGATGCTCTTCTACAGCCTTCTGTTGATGCTCGGGTTTGTCCTCTTCGACCGCAAGGGCATCTCCCGGTCTCAGATTGTCTACTCCGTCTTCCCCCTGGTTTCGGACCTGTGGTGGTATCCGACCAATTACGCCGTCTTCCTCCTCTTCTACCCGTTTGTGACGGTGGGGCTGCGCAAGATGGGGCAACGTATGCATGGATGCCTGGCGGTGATTCTGCTGGTGGTCTGGGGTCTTGCCTACGGACTGACCCCAAATAACTGCGTTGGTTTCCTGCCTTCTACATTTGTCGGTTTCATCTACCAATATCTGCTTATCTCGTACTATCGGTGGTATTTGAAAAAGGCATCGAAAACCCTGGGCTGGTCCATGGTTGGCCTTGGGTCTGTAGCGATCCTTGGCCTGGTTCTGTTTGGTGATTGGATGCGGACCTTCACCCATGACGGGTTTCCTTGGATGATTCTCGATTACACCAATGGGGAGAGCAAGCTGCCCCTCCTGGTCGTCGCTTTTGGGGCGCTTCTGGTTGCCGATTGCACCCACATCAGGAGTCGGTTGATTAACTACCTCGCAAAAGGCACCTTCGGGGTTTACCTTCTGCATGACTACCCACCGGTCAGGATTCTGCTCTGGGATTGCTTCGATATTCGGAAGATATGGGGGCAAGACGCTGCCGTGGTTTACTCCCTGGCTTTGGTTCTTTTGATTTTCATGGTCTGCCTGGCCATAGATCTTATCCGCGACCATCTATTCGCCCTCACCATCGATCGTCACAAGGGGCGCTGGTTCGATCTCCTGGCCGATCGGATCCAGTCAAGTCATGCCGCACGTAGGTGCAAACAGTATCTGTTGAGTATTCACCGGGGGCAATTCCGAGTAAGTGAAACCTGATTCTGCCACCGCTCGGGTGTGGTAGCACCATCGCCGCCTTTCCCGGTCATATCATGGTGCCCAGATGGGCCGCATCGACGTTCGGCGGCTCTAGGAGAGAGGGGTAGAACATGAATGAGCAAGATGAAAAAGACCAGGTTCGGAATCCGGAAACGGTGCAGAAGGAGACCGTGGTCGTCAAGGAGGAAGTCGAGAAGCATCCCGTCAGTTCCATGGCCATCATCAGCCTGGTGCTGGGCGTGATCAGTCTCCTGGCATCGGTCTTCAAGGAGCTTGACCTGGTGGCCCTGTGTCTTGGTGCCCTGGGTGTGCTCTGCGCCCTAATAGGTTTCTTCACGGCTCGGAGTACAGGGCGGCACCGGGGTAAATCACTGGTTATCGTTGGCTTGGTCCTGAGCCTTCTGGCCATTGTCGTCGCCTTCTTCATGCATGGCGGCATCAACCAGCCCTTCGTGGTTCCCACCATCAAGTTCTGAAGGACCTGATTCGGGGTGGTTCGGCTCAGGGTCGGCGGTCGTCATTTGCATCGCCGAGTGCTCGGTCACCGAACGCCCCGACGAAACCGTATAACTGGATATTGGGTGCGGTGAGCAAAGGCCGGCGCATAGGCCTCGACCTGACACGGATACACAATCGAGGTTCCGCTACGGGCAGCCAGCCGCACCCACGTCTCCCGACGCAGCTCTTGTACAGGCAACGGTTGCACTCTGGTGCATAGCTTGGGCGGGATACTGTTTCTCTCGACAGACGTCAGGAATATCCCGCTGTGAGTAGCCGCCGATGCATTGGTGCAAAGGAATCATGTTGTTTTAGGTTTGCCTGATATAGGGAGCTCAGAGGCACAGGTTATAAAAACGCGAGGGGCAATTCCCAATACCCACAGTTCGAATCAAAATGTGGGTCCAAGTGGAGCGGGCGACGGGAATCGAACCCGCGTAATCAGTTTGGAAGACTGAGGCTCTACCATTGAGCTACGCCCGCAAAGCCGTCGGCTCGTTACAGAGCATACCACATGGCCGGACAGGGGAGGACCTTGTCGTGTTCAGCGGGGCGAAGCTGCGGCGGGTGAGGATGTCTTGATTCTGCTTCTGGTTCGGCCCGTATCCCCGGTTGCGACTGAGGCGGGCGCCACCCGCTGTACTCGATTGCGCAGGTCGGTATAAGCTGTGTGACAGTGAATCTGTAAATGAGCGGGCTTTGGGATACGGGTGGACATGACGGAGCACAATCGGCGAGATGTTGAGACAACCTCGGGGAAGGCGGACCGATCTTCGGTTTCTTCTGCGTCTTCGGCGCCTTCGACCACCATTCCGACCGCCGAACAACGTCGCTTGGCTCACCTGGATGGTCCCGAGTCCAGTAATCCGGCCTCGGCCCACCCCGAGGCCACCATCGCCGAGTCGGAGTACTCCCTGGCGGACATCGAGCGGAAAAAGGCGCGGCCCATACGCTGGGTCATTTTCGCGCTGGCCGTACTCCTGGCAATCATCCTGCCCTATGGATACGGGCGCTCGCTGGCAATCAACCACACGCAGGGGGTCCTGCACTATGCCTCGGTCATGGATCCGCGCGGTATAGCCCTGATTGCCTGGATGGTCACGGTCCTGGCCTTCATGGGGATCGGCATGTCGATCATCGAATCGCAATCCTGGTTCTGGCGGGTGGTCTTTGTGCTGGGGCTGGCCGCCGAACAGCTCATCGCCGGACTCTGCCTCCTGAAGATGAACTTCTGGTACGGTACCTTCGTCATCTACCAGCACCAGGCCGTCCTGGCCAACGCGGCCAATCTCGGCATCATCGCGGCCGGTCTTGGTGTGGCCGTCTTCTCCATCCTCTTCGTCGCCATCCTGGTCTGTGTCAAGAAGGACTCTCCTTGGAACGCCCTGACCCATAGCTGGTCGGCCCTGTCCATGTTCTTCATCATTGAACTGGTCGCCATAGCCGTCGTTCTCTTCGGGGGTATCATCACCGCAGTCTGAGGCGGCTTCGGTTGCGTCTGCCGTACATCGGTGCCGAGTGCTGCTCCCCATGAGGTCGGCGAAGTGTGTATAATTGCTCTTTGGCGTGTTTCGCCCGCGGATTCAGAGCGCTTCGGCATAGGGCCGGTGCACCGCGTAACGGAAGAAACAGAGGAGGAGCCGTGGCTCTTACGACTGAGCAGAAGCAGGCAATCGTCAAGGAATATGCGACGCACGAGGGTGACACGGGTTCTCCCGAGGTTCAGGTGGCCTTGCTGAGCAAGCGCATTGCCGACCTGACCGAGCATCTCAAGGAGCACAAGCACGACCACCATTCGCGTCGTGGCCTCCTGCTCATGGTTGGTCAGCGTCGCCGGTTGCTGGACTACCTCAAGAAGGTTGATATCAACCGCTATCGCTCCCTGGTGGAGCGTCTTGGACTGCGCCACTGAAATACACTTCCGCCCGGGCCTTGGTGCTCGGGCGCTTTTGCATGTTGGAAATGAGGATTGAAAACCGAGATGTGGATGAAGCGGTCCCAGGATGGGATCGTGACCCGGGTAACGGGCTGAGTCCAATCGGGAGCCCCACAGGATGAAACAGTGCTGGACAGGGTCCGGCAGGGGAGTCCCGGTCAGCGCGATCAGGTATATCGCGTACGGCATGCACGAGAACGATGAAGTCAGTTGATAATCAGGTAATAGGAAGTAAACAAAGGAGGAACCCTATGGAGGGTCCCGAAATCACGGCTGTAGAAGCCACGATTGACAATGGTTCATATGGCAGGCGCACGGTGCGCTTCGAGACGGGTCGTCTCGCCCAGCAGGCGGATGGGGCAGTTGCCGCCTACCTCGATGACGATTCGATGGTCCTGTCGACCACCACCGCCGGATCCAGCCCCAAGGAGAACTACGACTTCTTCCCGCTCACCGTCGATGTGGAAGAGAAGATGTACGCCGCAGGCAAGATTCCCGGCTCCTTCTTCCGTCGTGAAGGTCGTCCCTCGACTGAGGCCATCCTGGCCTGCCGGTTGATTGACCGTCCCCTGCGCCCCCTCTTCCCGCATACTCTGCGTAACGAGGTCCAGGTTGTTGAGACCATCCTGGCCCTCAACCCCGAGGATTCATACGATGTGTTGGCTTTGAACGCCGCATCCGCCTCGACCCTCATTTCCGGGCTGCCCTTCGAGGGGCCGGTCTCGGGTCTGCGCCTGGCCCTCATCGACGGCCAGTGGGTGGCCTTCCCCCGCTGGAGCGAGCGTGAGCGCGCGGTCTTCGAGCTGGTTGTGGCCGGTCGTGTGGTCGAGGACGGCGATGTCGCCATCGCCATGATCGAAGCTGGCGCCGGCAAGAACGCCTGGACCCTTATCTATGACGAGGGCCAGATCAAGCCTGATGAGGAGGTCGTGGCCCAGGGTCTGGAAGCCGCCAAGCCCTTCATCAAGGTCCTGTGCGAGGCACAGGGTGAGCTCAAGGCCAAGGCGGCCAAGCCCACCAAGGAGTTCCAGCTCTTCCCCGAATACACCGAAGAGCTCTACACCCGTATCGATCAGATTGCCCACGCTGACCTGGATGAGGCCCTCTCCATCGCGGAGAAGCTGCCCCGTCAGGACCGCATCCATGAAATCAAGGAGAAGGTCCGTGAGGTCCTGGCCAATGAGTTCGTCGAGATGGATGAGGCCGAGAAGGAGAAGGAGCTGGGCAACGCCTTCAAGGAGCTCCAGCGCCAGATCGTCCGTCGCCGTATCCTGACCCAGGATTACCGCATCGACGGCCGCGGCCTGCGCGATATCCGTACCCTGTCCGCCGAGGTGGACGTGGTGCCCCGGGTGCACGGTTCGGCCCTGTTCCAGCGCGGCGAAACCCAGATCCTGGGTGTCACCACCCTGAACATGCTCAAGATGGAGCAGACCATCGACGCCCTGTCGGGTCCCTCCACCAAGCGCTACATGCACAATTACGAGATGCCGCCCTATTCGACCGGTGAGACCGGCCGTGTGGGTTCCCCCAAGCGTCGCGAGGTGGGCCACGGCAACCTGGCCGAGCGTGCCTTGATCCCGGTCCTGCCCAGCCGTGATGACTTCCCCTATGCCATCCGCCAGGTCTCCGAGGCCCTCGGTTCCAACGGATCGACATCCATGGGTTCGGTCTGCGCCTCCACCATGTCCATGCTGGCCGCCGGCGTGCCCCTGAAGGCCCCGGTCGCAGGCATCGCCATGGGTCTGGTCACCGGTGAGGTGGACGGCAGGCCCACCTACAAGACCCTGACCGATATCCTGGGCGCCGAGGATGCCTTCGGCGACATGGACTTCAAGGTTGCTGGCACCTCCGAGTTCATCACCTCCCTCCAGCTGGACACCAAGCTGGACGGCATTCCCGCCGATATCCTAGCCGCTGCCCTGCAGCAGGCCAAGGAGGCCCGCGCCACCATCCTGGACGTGATTGACGAGTGCATCGACGGTCCGGCTGAGATGAGCCCCTACGCACCGCGGATCATCACCACCAAGGTTCCTGTTGACAAGATCGGCGAGGTCATCGGGCCCAAGGGCAAGATGATCAACCAGATCCAGGAGGATACCGGTGCCGATGTCTCCATCGAGGACGACGGTACGGTCTACATCGCCTCCGAGGGTGGCGAGGCAGCGGCCAAGGCCAAGGAGGTCATCGACCAGATCGCCAACCCGCACGTTCCCGAGGCGGGCGAGACCTTCAACGGCAAGGTCGTGAAGACGACCAGCTTTGGCGCCTTTGTCAATCTGACCCCGGGCACGGATGGCCTTCTGCACATCTCGCAGATTCGCAACCTGGCCAATGGTGAGCGCATCGATGCCGTAGAGGACGTGCTCAAGGAGGGCGATACCGTCGAGGTCATCGTCCAGGGAGTGGACGACCGCGGTAAGATCTCTCTGGCCGTTCCAGGATTTGAGGACCAGGAGTCCGGTGCAGGTCGGGACCGCGGTGGCCGTCGCGATCGTGGAGGCCGCTCCGACAGGGGCGAGCGCCGTGAGCGTTCCGACCGCGGTGAGCGTCGCGAACGTCGCGATCATCATGACCACGTCGAGCGCCCCGAGCGCGAAGATGACGACCGGTACCCGTCGCGCAGGGCCTCCAGGCCCGAGCGTGAGGACCGTTACTTCGACGAGGACGACCGCGGGGAAGCCCCCCGTCGCCGCCGTCCCCGCCGTGACGGTGGATTCGAGGGTGACGACTGGTCGGAGGACGAGGATGGTGCCTCCCGTTATGACCGTCGCCGCCGCACCGGGCGTGATGACGAGGAGGAGCGTGGTGAGCGTTCCGGACGCCGCCACTCCGATCGCCGTGAGCGTTCCGACCGTGGAGATCGCGGAGACCGTGGCGGTGAGCGCTCCGGTCGTCGTGAGCACCGTTCCTCGGGTCGTGGTGGATACCGTGGCCGCAGGGAGAACCCCCGCTATGCCGCCGATGAGCATTACGACGAGTACCGTGCCGACCGCGAAGAGCGCTCCGAGCGTCCCCGCCGTCGGGTTCGCAGGGACTTCGATCCCTTCGACAGCGAGGACTGATACAGGCGACTACAGGTCGCTGAGCCCTTCCGAGGGCTAATCGCCTTAGGGTCCCGCCTCCGGGCGGGGCCCTTTTCCATGGTCGGGGCGTTAGAATCGTCTGGACAGGAAAACGGAACATCATATTCAAGCAATACCGAGGAGTGGATGATGGCATCATCGATGAGAGCACTGGGGCCTTTTACGACCACGTCGGTCGGTCTGGGCTGCATGGGTCTTTCCATAGAGGGGAAGCCCGATGAGCAGACCGGAATCGAGACCATCCATACCGCTCTTGACGCAGGATGCCGACAGCTGGATACGGCCTGGGCCTACTATGAGTCGGGCGGCCCGGAGCAAACCAACGAGCGGCTTGTCCGTGCAGCTCTGGAATCCTGGAAGGGACCCCGTGAGGAGGTCCTGGTGGCAACCAAGGTGGGGCACTACCGTAACTTCACCGATGGTAAGCCCACCTGGGCTGTCGATGGCCGCCCCGAGAGCCTGATCAGGCATGCCAAGGAATCGGCCCAGGCGCTGGGTGTCGACACCATCGACCTTCTTTACTTCCACCGTCCCGATCCCCAGGTGCCCTACCGCGAATCCCTGGAGGCCATGGAATCCCTGGTTCAGGAGGGTGTGGCCCGGACACTGGGCGTCTCCAACGCCAACCGTGAGCAGATTGATATGGCCAGGGAAGTGATGGGTGGAGATCTGGTTGCCGTCCAGAACCAGTTCTCTCCCACGTTCACCTCCAGCAGGGATGAGCTGGAGTACGTCTCTGGCCTGGGGCTGGCCTTCGTCTGCTGGAGCCCCCTGGGTGGCTTCCGCAAGGCCAAGGATGAAACAAAATACGATCCCTTCCGCAAGGTGGCCGAGGACCGGGGTGTGTCCTACCAGTCAGTGGTCCTCGCCTGGGAACTGGCAAAGAGTGAGCATGTGTTCGTCATTCCGGGGGCCCATAGGGCGTCCACCATCGTGGATTCCCTGACGGCGGCCCGGCTTGAGCTGAGCCCAGAGGAGCTGGCGGTTCTGGGGTAGTCCGGTCTTCAAATCCGGTGTTGGTTTCCAAGCCTCCAAACGGTTTGGATGACGATAAAAGGAGTGAATCCAGTATGACCAAAGGGGCGGTGGAACCCGGGTTCGAAACGGCCGATCAGTGGTCCGATACCCACGAGGTGGTAGACAGCTCAGCCATTGCCACCCATGATGTGGACGGGGCACCCATCCCGGTCACCATACCCGTCAACCTGGCACCGGGTGTCAAGGTGGTGTACACCACCCGTCTGGGTGGAGTCTCGCGAGGCGGCTATGCATCGCTCAACCTGGGGTCCAAGGGCAATGACGATCCCGCTGCGGTGGAAGCGAACCGCCGTGGCCTGGTCCGGGAGCTGGGGAAGCCGCTTCGCCTGGTCTCCCAGGTCCATTCGGCCCAGGTCGTGGATGCGGATGGACCGAACCCCCTCGATGCCGGCATGGAAGCCTCTCCTGGCGATGCCCAGGTGACAACCCGTACCGACCAGGCACTGGGTGTGTTCGCAGCCGACTGCCTGCCCGTCCTTCTTGCCGACCCGGAGGCAGGCGTCATCGGCGCAGCCCATTGTGGGAGGAAGGGGCTGATGGCCGGGGTCATCGCCTCGGTGGTGGATGGCATGGTGTCCAAGGGGGCGGTCCGGAACAGGATCGTGGCCACCCTGGGTCCCTGCATCTGCCCGGATTGCTATCAGGTCGACGAGGAACTTGCCCACTCCTTCGATCAGCGCTTTCCCGGTACGGCAGGGGTGAGCCGGTTCGGAGGGGCATCCATCGATATCGCCATGGCGGCCCGGATGGATCTTCAGGAGGCCGGTGTTTCCGTGGTGGTCGATTCCGGTCCGCGCGTGGCCGCCGCCACCCACTATCTGAAGGACGACCAGGAATTGGAAGCCATTCGCAAGATGGACGATGGGGCCAAGCAGGCCCGCGACATCCGTGTCGACCAGGCGGGGCATTGGCTCTGCACGGTTGAGAATCCACTCTGGTTCTCGCACCGCCGATCCGTCCTGGCAGGTACCGGGGACGAGGGCCGAATGCTGGCCTTGATCATGCGCGAAGGCTGAGCGTGCATAAGTTCAGTGCAGAAATTCTATCCCCGCTGATTTCATCCACAAGGGCCGATAGCGTGTGACTATGAGCGAGATAAGAGAACCTGAGGATGGAGTGCGTGCGGATGCCCCCCGATCCTCCGCACCGGTCGTGGCAGTGATTTTGGCCGCGGGTCTGGGCGTTCGATTCGATACAGACAATCCCAAGCAGCTGTTCAAGGTGGGCGGCAAGCCGATAGTGGCCTGGTCCATCGAGGCCTTTGAGGCCAATCCGGGCGTCACCGATATCCTGCTGGTTGTCAATGACAAGGTGCGCTCGCCGATTGAAGCGATTGTGGCCGAAAATGCCTACCCCAAGGTCCGGATGGTCATCACGGGGGGTGCGGAGCGTGCTGACAGCACAGAGGCCGCCCTGCAAACCCTGGCCGAGGCCGGTATACCGAGCGATGCCAAGGTGCTGATTCACGATGCGGTCCGTCCCTTCGTCAGCCAGGAGTCCATTACGGGGTGCATCGAGGCCCTGGACGGTTTCAAGGCCGTGACGGTTGCAGTCCCCTCGACCGATACGATCCTCTATGCTCACGACCTGGGTGACCGCAAGGTGGTCCGTGACGTGCCGGACCGGGCTGATATGTTCCGCGCACAGACCCCACAGGCCTTCCGTTTCGATACCCTCCGCCTCGCCTATGCCAAGGCTGCCAGCGATCCTGAGTTCCATCCGACCGATGACACCCGCGTGGTGGTGGACTACCTGCCTGACGTGCCGGTGGCCATCGTAGCCGGCAGTGAGACCAACCTCAAGATCACCCTTGCCTCGGATATCCCCATCGCCGAGTGGATGGCACGCTCCTTCCAAGGGAAGTGAGGGGAGACCAACCCTACCCGACCTGTGTACCATGGATGGCATGGAGCAGATCAAGGTCATCGTCACCGGATACGACCGTTATCAGGGGGTTGATGTCAACC